>JAYUFI010000881.1:0-9684 GCA_043738805.1 Planctomycetaceae bacterium
CCCAGCAGGTGCAGGATCGTGGCGTGGATGTCGTAGACCTCGGTGGGGTGTTCGCGGTCGAGCGGTTTGTAGCCCCATTGGTCGGAGAGGCCGTGAGTCATCCCTCCCTTGATGCCGCCGCCGCAGAGCCAGTTGGTGAAGACGAACGGGTTGTGGTCTCGGCCTTTTGAACCTTGAGTGGAAGGCATCCGGCCGAACTCGGTGGTCCAGAGGATGAGCGTGTCGTCGAGCAGGCCGCGCTGTTTCAAATCTTTGATCAGCGCGGCGGCTCCGATGGCCATGCCCATCGCCAGCGGGCGGTGATCGCGTTCGATGTCTTCGTGGCTGTCCCAATTGCGACGCGGGAAACTGTTGTCGTTGCCCGACCAAATCTGGATGAAGCGCACATCCCGCTCCAGCAGCCGCCGAGCGATCAGGCATTTGCGGCCGAAGTACTCCGCCTCTTCGGGGATGTTGATCTCGTCGGGATACGTCCGGCCCGGCGTGTCGAGCTGTGCCGACGGTTATTTTGTTCGAGAAAACAAAACCTGCTCCATCGGAATTCCATTGATGGAAGGGAGGCTATGCGTGATGTGGAACCGCTCAATTTGTCTTGTCGAGTGCCGAGTAAATTGCTCTTTGGAAACCGGCTGTGTCATATTCCCATAATCTCCCGTCAGTCGGCGCTGCACCTCGCCATATTGCTCCAGAGTTGCTCGTCGTCGAAATGTGACAACAACAATTAAGAGGCTATCCGAGAACCCAACGCTGGATTTTCCGAGGAAATTACACGGCGGCGTAATTGTACGGTGTGGTTTTTGAGGGAGCTAAGCAGCGTAGGAGCAGGTGGTGATAAGGCTTCCGAATTTTGTTCACTTCCGACATGCTGGCATTCCTTCGCCTCGTGGTGATTGAAACAACTCAGCCTTCGATCCAATTGCTGGTTATGGCAAGATCGGTCCTCGGGTAACCTCTGAGTCGCTTTTGCGAATTGTTGTCTGCGAAACGCTCGGCTCGTCAGGTGGAGCGTGACGAATACGCATGACGCATATTCACTAAAGATCACTTCTCTTCCGGCAGTTCGCGATCCAGTTTGAGCTTTTCTAATTCGCCCAGCCGCATCTTCATGCGGACTTTGTCGAGCCCTTTGAGTTCCGGGACCGCTTTGAGATACCAGTGTTGAGCACGTCGATTCGCGGCCGTCTTGTCGGCCTCCGTGAATTCTTTCGCCAGTTCCCACCAAGCGTCACCGAGTTCGGTCATCTTCGTACTCTCTGCGGGATTCGTTTGCTCTAGTTCGGCAGCAAACTTCAGCGGCAGATTTTCTGACTTGGCCAAGTACGGCAAGCCAGCGGACCAGTCGTCTTTGGCGAAACAAAGATGTTTTCCCAAACGCTCGTTCGCGACAGGATCATCCGGGTTCTTGCTGAGTGCGGCTCGAAATTGCTCCGAACCGTCGCCGGATTTTTTCTTCAGCGAGTACTCGTCGGTCTTGGCTTTCGCGGTTTCGCGGAGCGTCAGATTTTTGGCTTTGCCCGCGAGCAACACTGCGGTCTTCGTCGCTTCAACCGCTGTGTCGAAGCGGGATGCGGCGGCACATTCTTCCGCCAGCTTGAGGTACGCTTCGGCCAGTTGTTCTTGCGGTGATCCCGACTTCACTGTCGTGCTGAGTTGCTTGTACCGCTTGTTCTTCACATCGATCGCATCGACTTCAAAGTGCGTCGTCAGTTCGCTCAGGATTTTTACCGTGAGTTCAAAGTCTCCGGCGATGACAGACAAGTCGCTCGCTGCTTGCAGCAACACGTACTTCCCGGCAGGGTCATCGGCAGTTGTCTTCGCTTGTTCCAACAACTTTGCAGCCAACTCCGCTTTGTCAGCGAGCCGCAAGGCCTTCGCGAAATCCTGCTTGAAAAGGTCTTTGATCAGTTTTTCGGATTGCTCACGCTCTTCGTCCGCAGGAACAGCGAGCTTTTTCGTAACGGCATCGCCGTCGGTTGAAGTGTTGGTTGTGAGCGATGTTTTTGCCGGAGCTTCGTCTCCAGTCGCGTCGGCCATCGGGATCGAGTTCGGGCGACTGCCGGGAGCGTTCGGGGCGATCTTCGGGAGCTTCCACAATTGAATCGTCGCGGTCTTCCCCGATTTGTCGGATGAGTCACCGGCAATGAGGATGTGTTCGCCGTCGGGCAGAAAGGCGATGTCCAAAATTTGCAACTTCAAACGGGGAAGCTGCAACAAGCCGCTACCAGTCTGAGCGTTCCAAATCGAGACGAGTCCGTTCAAGCCGCCAGTCGCCAGCAGTGTTTCATCGGACGACAGCGTGAGGACGTCGGCATGCGCGAAGAGCGTCTCAGCCTTGCCCGTCTGCGTGTCCCAGCGCCGCGCGACATGCTCGTTCGACGCGGTCCACAGCGATCGACCGTCTTTCGACAACGCGAGCGAACTGATCCGCGACTTGTGACCGACAAACGATTTCAGAATCTTTCCGGTCGTCGCGTGAAACAGCGTGGCCACTTCGGCTTCATCGCCCGTTGTGGCGGCAAACGTCAGGCCATCTTCCATAATCGCCAGCGAACCGCAGAAGGGATGTGCGCCTGGAATCAGACGAACTTGCTTGCGAGTCGAAACGTCCCAAACTTCGATCGCGCCCGCACCGACGGTCGCCACCTGACGATTGTTGGGCCAGAACAACATCGCACGCACAGGACGTCGATTGGTTTTCAACTCGGCCGTTTCTTTGCCAGTCGTTGAGTTCCACAACTTCAGCGTCTCACCCGATGAGAGAACTTGATTTCCCTTCGGAGCGAACGCGATCGCATGAACTGGCCCTTCATGACCGGAGTATCGAACGACCGTCTCTCCCCGCGCGATGTTCCAAATTCGGCAATCTCCCGCTGGTCCAGCGGTCGCTAACAACTGACCGTCCGCCGACAACGCGAAATCAACAACCGCCGTTCGATGATCGACGAATCGCAACTCGTCAGTTCCTTGCGGAGTCGCAATCGACGGCTTGGTCGCGGGTGACGATTTGTCAGAAACAGGTTCTTGATCAACACGAGTTATCGGCGGTTTCGGCGGAGCGGGTTTCTCACGGTCGGCTGTTGTTTTGGCGTTGTTATCGAGCTTTGTTTCCGTGACGGCTTCGCGATCACCCATGTTCGATGAATCGCTCTCATCGACATCGCTCATGTCATCAGCTTCTTCGTTCATTACGACAACTCGTTGATCTTTCTTCGGATCAAGTAAGTCACCCGGCGGCGGCAATACACCCTTGCTCATCATCCACCAGATTCCGCTAGCCACAGCACCAACCACGATCGCGTTGATCGTCCAGGAAAGTCGCCGCGAGCGTTGTTCCATCCGCTTAGATTTCACGGAGACATCTTCAACGTCCGCTTCGGTCGGAAACTGGAATCCGTCGGGGCGAGGGGTTCCCTCTCCTTTGTCACCCGAAGCATCAGCGAGGGCGGGCATCTCCGCAGACTGTGAACTCGAAGCGTCGGTAAGCGATCGCCCTCGCTCACGCTTCGGGTGACTTTGGGGAGCGGTCACGCCCTGTGCGCGAAGCGTCGAATCGTAATTCGCCTTCGTCAGCCGATTGAGCAAACAGAGTCGAGCTTTCTGCAACTCTTCCAGCAACGGCCCAACCAGTTCACCGCGTGGGCCGACGGACTTTTGCTTCAAGTAAACTTGCCGCTGATCGATCGCCGCGATGATGACGTCGCGATCCTTCTCGAACAGCGCGATCCCCAGCAAGCGGTAATAATTCGGCGGCTGTTCCTCCGGAGGAATTCCGAGCCACTTGTGGTAGGCATTGAAGTCGGCCATGTTGGTTCTCAATGAGGTTTTGATTTGTTACTCATCTCTCGGCGATCCGCGCATACGCTTGGTATCCGATCGCTGACGTTTTCCATCGAGCCGTCGCACTTTGGAGCCTTTGGTTGGCTTTGTCGGACGACGACGCTTTGGCGGCGTCGCGGCCTCAGCCAGCATGTTTTTCAGTTGCTCAAGGCAGCCGACTCGGTTGAGCAATTGGCTGCGTGATTTTTCGCAGACGATGAGCAGACTGCCGTCATTCAACAGCCGCGTTGCGAAGCGAACGATAAAGCGTTGTCGCACGTCATCCGGCAAGCTCGGCGATTCTTTCAACCGCCAGCGGAGTGCGACTTTCGAGTTCACCTTGTTGACGTTCTGACCGCCGGGACCGGAGCTGCGAGAATGCTCGAAATCAAATTCTTCATGCGGGATTTGAATGCGCGCATTCACGATCAACGTGTCTCGCGGCGGAGGGGGCGAGTCGCCAGCAGCCGAAGCAGCTTTGGATTTGGGCGGCGTCATAGACTCTCGTTCGTGTGGATGATGCTGTGACGCGGGCCTACACTGCCGCGAGAAAACGTAGCACAGGCGGCTCGCCTGTGATTTCAGTAGCAGCGACTTCAAAGCTAGTACGACGTGCAAGCGAGTGGTCAATTTCTCCGTGTTTCGTACCACTCGCTTGCGCGTCGTGCTAGTTTCAAAACAGCCTTTCGGACAACTCACAACTCAGGAGACATCCCATGAGCTTGCCTCGCATGGTGCGATTGCGGCAAACGTTTGAAGTAACTCGTGTGAACGATATTCCCGGCGAGGTTGACCGGCAACTCGCGACGTTGAATCTTGGTCAGCAAGTGAAACCGGGGCAAACCGTCGCGATCACCGCCGGCAGCCGAGGGATCGCGAACATCGCCATCGTCATCAAAGCGTCGTGCGATCATGTGCGACGCATCGGCGGCAAGCCGATCATCGTCCCCGCAATGGGCAGTCACGGCGGCGGTACGGCGGAAGGGCAGCGGCAAATCATCGAAGGTTACGGAGTCACCGAGGCATTCACCGGCGCGGAAATCCGAGCCTCCATGGAAACGGTCATCGTCGATACGACGCCGCAAGGGATTCCGGTCCACTTCGACAAGCACGCTTTCGGGTGCGATCATGTGCTCGTTGTCGGACGCATCAAACCGCACACTGGGTTCGTCGGGCCGGTCGAATCTGGTCTGCACAAGATGATGCTGATTGGCTTGGGCAAACACGAAGGGGCGAAGATTTATCACCGAGCGATCCTCGATTACAGCTTCCTCGAAATCATTCGAGCAGTTGCCGACGTCGTCTTGCAGAAGTGCAAAGTGATCGGTGGCCTCGGCATTGTTGAGAATGCTTATGACGAGACGGCGCTCATCGCAGCGGTCGCTCCAACGGACTTTTTCACACGCGAATCGGAACTGCTCACGCTCGCGAAGAAGTGGCTGCCGAGACTGCCGTTCCCGCATACGCAATTGCTGATCATCGACGAGATCGGCAAGAACATCAGCGGCACCGGCATGGACACCAACGTCATCGGTCGCAAATACAACGACCATGCAGCGACCGAGCACGACGACGCCTCAGTCAAACGCATCTTCGTCCGCGGTCTCACTGAAGCGACTCACGGCAACGCCACCGGCATCGGCATCGCCGAGTTCACGAACACGCGCACGATCAATCAAGTCGATCGGCGCATTACGGCGATCAACTGCCTCACCGGCGGACATCCGACTGCCGCGATGCTGCCCATCGCGTTCGATACCGACCGCGAAGTCATTCAAGCGGCCTTGCCCACGCTCGGCCTTGTCGAACCGACAAACGCGAAGGTCGTGCAAATCGCGAACACGCTGCATCTCGGCGAAGTGCTTGTCAGCGAAGCCTATCTTCCAGAGATCAGCCAACGTCCCGACTTGGCCATCATCGACGGGCCATTCGAGATGCCGTTCGATGCGGATGGAAACTTGCTTCCCGTCGAAGTGTGACTGAGGCAAGACGAAAACGTCTGTCGTTTCGTTGGGAACTCAGCTCGCGCTCTGCGCGGTCGCTTGAAGTCCAAATTGCTCCAAGCCATCAAGGTCCGCGTTTTCTCGCCGACCGATTCGATACATGCCAAAAGCAACTCCGCCAGCGAGGCTGAACATCATCCCCATCATGAAGAGGATCGAATACATGTAGGCTCGCGGCAGCAGCGCGTCTTGCTCATTCGCGATCTTGCACATCGGACAGGCTTGAGCCGGTTGAACCAGCGGGCCGCAGACTCCTAAACCAAACATCAACACGGCAACAACCAATATCCGGCGAAACATAAGACACCTCAACTCCGAGCGGAGGATGGCCCCCCTTGCCCGTCACTGCTCAGGAATAACGCGACGGGCAAGAGTGCCCGTCCTACTTTTCCACAGCCCACTAGGACGCAGGCCAATGATACACCATGAAGTAAATCACCACACCCGTGACCGACACATATAACCAAACTGGAAACGCAATCTTCGCGATCTTCCGATGCGGTCCCCAATCGGACGGCTGTCCAAACTTCTCGGCCTTATCCGCCTTCAGACCGCGCCAGATGGTGATTCCCGCCAGGAACGGCACGAACGCCGCCAACACCACGTGAGTCACCAAGATCACCAAGTAAACCGCGCGCACCGCATCTGGCCCGACAAACTTTCGCGAACCACTCCCCGTGTAACTCTGCAACGCCGCGTGGTACACGAGATAACAAATCAAGAACGCGATCGACACGCCAAACGTGGCCAACATCGTGCGGCGATGAGCCTCACGCCGACCGCGATGAATCAACAGCCAACCGCGCACCAACATCACCGTCGCCAAACCGTTTAGCGAAGCGTTGACCGCCGGCAGCATCGTCACCCATCCGGGAACATTCACAAAATCACTCCTCAGACTGACTTCGTCTTAGAAAACTCAAACAAAAAAACCGAGCAGTGATTACCCACGAAACACACTGAAAGACACGGAAAAGAAGAATATCTGTTATACGACCCAATGTTGCGATCTCCATTTGTGAAGTCACAATTGAAGACGCTCTTTTCTCTCCGTGTCTTCCGTGAAATCCGTGTCCAAACACTTAGTCGTATTGAGAGTTGGACACGGAAGACACGGAGAAACTTCTGACGTTTCGTAAAACGTCGATCACAGGAATCGTCCACTCACAAACCACTGCGCTAAGGCACTCGTTCGTCAGTGTTCGTTCCCTTTCGCAACCGCTTGCGCAACTCGCGACGCATCTTGGCGAACTCCGCTTCGTCGGTCGATGACCACTTCCCTTGCACGACCCCATTTTCATCCACCAACAAAACGTTCGTCGTGTGAATGAATTCAAATCCGGGCTTACGTCGCTCTCCGGTTTCTTCTTGAACTGGCATGAGAAAACTGCCCCAAATCAGGTGATAGATTTTCTCGCGATCCCCGGTGAGAAACAGCCACTTATCGGGATCGGCCTGAAATCCTTTCGCATACTTGGCCAGCACTTCGGGTGTGTCGCGTTCGGAGTCGACGGTAAAACTCACCAATCGCAAATCGGTATCGTTCAAAAATTCATCCTGCAACTGCCGCATCGCCGCCGAGACTTTGAAGCACGGCCCCGCGCAGTTCGAAAAAATGAACGCTGCCACCCACGGATGCCCCAGCAAATCTTTCTTGCCGATCTTCCGACCGCTCCGTTCGGTGAACTCGAAATCGGCGATCCCTTCCGGGGTCCACTTCATCTCAATCTTCATCACCTTGGGTCGACCGTTGTTGCCATCTTCATCGTCATCGATGGAATCGGTCGCGGTCGCCAACGGCTTTGCAGACATTCCTTCAACAGTTCCATGCGAACCGGTCGTTGATCCAGCTTCATCACCCAACGGCTTTCGGTTCATCCCAAACATGGCCAAAGCCACAATCAAACCGCAGCACACGATCCCGTTAACGACGAACGCGACACGCATCGTGCCACTGGGCGAATTTGTTTTTTTAGAGATCGGCAATTCATCGGACATTGAGCACACTCCTCCGCTGTGTCATCCAGCAAGCGATTCCGATTGTCACGAGCCCGAACCCGCATGTCACGGCGACGGATGTCAGCAGACTCGGCAAGCTGGCGTTCGCGGCGACCTCGGCCAATGTCGGCGACATCAACCGCCGCAGCCCGGCCACTCCGTATGTGAGCGGATTCAAACGCATCACCCACGACAGCCAACCCGTTTCGGGCACCGGAAAAAACGAACCGGACAACAGCCACATCGGCATCAGAAAGACGCTCATCAACGCATGAAACCCCTGAGTTGAATCCAATGACCACGCCATCAAGAAGCCCAGCGCCGTCAACGCAAACGCAACGAGCGTCAGAAATCCAATCATCGCCAGCCAACCCACCGCTGAAAGCTCCCAACCGAGTGCCGGAGCCAACCCCACAAAATGCAGCAACGGCCCCAGCGTTAGAAACAACAGTGCCTGAATCAGCGCGAGCACCGTTCCGCCCGTCAGCTTGCCAAGCACCAAAGCCAATCGCGACACGGGAGCGACCAGCACTCCTTGAAGAAATCCTTCGCGCCGGTCCTCAATGATCGAGATCGTGGAAAAGATTGCCGTGAACATCACAATCATCACTGCCACGCCGGGGAAGAAATACTCTTGGTAAGTCATCCCTTTCGGTGCCCACTCCGGAGCCGCGAATGATCCACGCAATCCGGCACCAAACAAAATCCAAAAGATAAACGGCTGACCGAGCGCCCCAACCACGCGAGTCCGTTGCCGAAAGAACCGCAACAGCTCGCGCCATGTCAGTGTCCAAATCGGCCACCAAAAAGCGGCTGCGTGTTCGTTACCAATTGAGTTGTTCATTGACGTTCGCACTTTAGAAATTCACGCGTCAGGAATCACACGATTCGCGTCTGTTGCTGCTGGCCAACTTCTTTGATGCGACGATCATCCCACTTTTCGAGCGGCGTGTAACGCGGATGCCGCGAGTCTTTGTACGGATCGTTGTGCCTCGCGTTGTAACAGCAGATGAAAGCCCAGCGCGGGTTGTCGCTTTTGTTTTGATCCGAGCGGTGCAGCAGATTGCAGTCGAAGAAGATGCCCGCTCCCGGTTCGAGTTCGCAGTGGACCAACTCAAATCGGTCGCAGGCCGCTTGAACTCGTTCAGGATCGGCTCCGGTTTGATCGCCGACTTTCACATGCTCGATGCGGCCCAAATGGTGCGAACCACGCAACACTTGCAAGCAGCCGTTCTCTTTCGTGGCTTGATCGAGAGCAATCATGCAGCTCGACAAGTGAGGAAACAGGCAGCCATTGTGATACCAGTAGCCGTAATCCTGATGCCACGCCCACGCCCCGCCGATACGCGGCTCTTTCAAAATCATCTTGTGGTGATAGTGGTAGACCTCGTCGAGCAACACTGTTTCCATCGCGTGGACGATCCGCTCGCTACGGACGATCGCGCCATAAATCGAATCGCTCGGCAACTCGTTGTTGACCACGAGGTCGATCGCGCCCCCTTCGCCGTCCGCACGACTGGCCTTCTTCTGCTGAAGTTCATGATCCGCGCGAGCGATCTGGCTCAGCAGCGTCACTTCTTCGGCATCGAGAAGATTGGGAACGATGAAGAAGCCGTCTTCTTCATACTGGTCAATCTGTGCCGCTTGGATTCGGAATGCACTCATCGGTCGCTCCTGTCGTCGGTCGCTCGACTGTAGTCGTCATCAGCGGAAGAATGTAGCTGCGGCGAGCAGCATTGTGGCACGACGCTCCGCGTCGTGAATCGCGACGCGAAGCATCGCGCCACAAAGAACAACGCCTTCGGCCTTAACTTTGTAGTTCGGCGAAGCCGCAAGTTCGTAGCCGTCATCGCTCCGCGCGACAAAC
>JAYUFI010000882.1:0-1335 GCA_043738805.1 Planctomycetaceae bacterium
TGGCCGGGTCGGGCACGACGCCGTCCGGATTTGACGCCCGCACCAACCCAATGAATGTGTCGTCCTTCAATTCGAGCAACGTTTCGCAGCACTCGTGGCAGGTTTCGAGATGCTGTTCGACGGATGACGACTCGTCTGCCGCCAGTTTCCCCTGTCCGAACGCGATCAATTGCTCTTTATAGGGATGGACGACGGACATGGACTTCTCCGCTGAAGAGCGCGATGAACTCGATGCAGAAATGGTATCCACTGTAGAAAGTGCATGACATTCATGATTCTTACACGCGAGGCCGAAAGATTCTTCAGCTTGGGCTTGGAATGTTTGAGTTGGAGTTCAGCCTTTAGGCTGGAATTGCAGGCTAAAGCCTGAACTCCAACCCCAAAAACCGACTTTTGACAATCCAGCTAATCGTCAATCAGCCCAGCCGCCTCGTCACGCAACATTCTGAGCACTCGGCTGCGGGCGACGTACACCGAGTTCAGCGGCATTCCCAACTCGGCCGACACGACGTCCGCCCGCTGCCCGCCAATCGTTTGTCGCTGAAAGGCTTCCCACGTCTTCGGCTCGAACCGCGGTCGAACGGACTCCAGCAGCCGAGCCATCACGTGCCGATCATGTTCGAGGTTCCATTCGTGGCTGGCATCGCTCGACTCGTCAGCGAGTTGTTCGAGTTGCTCGGCCCACGTGCTGCCGCCGATTGCGTCCGGTCGATACTTGCGCGACCGCCAGAAGTCGCGCAGTCGATGCACCAACACGGTGCGCAACCAGTGGCGAAACGCACCCGGTCGGCCCGAGTGTTCGAACTGTCGCAGCTCGCGCGAGATCGTCAGCAAGACTTCCTGAACCAAATCGTCCGCGTCGGCCGATGCAATCTCGAACCGCACCAACCAGGATCGCAGCAAGGCCGAATAGACTTCGGCCAAGTGCTGCCACGCCTCATCGGTGACATTGCCTCGGGCTCGATCCAACAAACTCAATGAAGTCTCGGTCACCACGCCTCCTGTGGGTTGGCGTCCGCAGGTCCTCCGATCAATCCTCGTAAATCCGCACGTGGATCGTACCGTCGCGAGTAATGCAGCCGCGATACAGGCCTTCGGAATTGTAGGCTGTGGCGAACTTTCCGGTTCGATCGAGGACGATCGCGGCACCTTCGCCCCCGACGTTCTTCAGTTGGCGATTGATGACGTCCTGCGACGCGGCCTCGGCCGACAAGCCCCGGTATTTCATTTGCGCGACGATTTCGTGCGAAACGGCGTAGCGGATAAAGAATTCGCCGTGGCCCGTGCATGAGATGGCGGCGGCTTCGTTGTCGGCGTAAGTGCCGGCACCGATGA
>JAYUFI010000883.1:0-9679 GCA_043738805.1 Planctomycetaceae bacterium
TTCGGATCGCTCGCACGACGACCGGCGGCGCTCTGCCAGAACTGAGTCATTTGATGCACGCCGAAGAGATCATTCGTCATCAGGATCTGGTGCGGCGAGTCCCTGTGCCGGATCACATCTATCAATACGCGGCGAAGCTCGTGCGGAAGACACGCCCGAATGGCACGACCGCGCCGGCGTGGTTGAAACCGCTTGTCGCTTGGGGTGCCGGTCCACGAGCGGTGCAGTATTTGATCCTGGGAGCAAAAGCTCGCGCGGCGCTGATGGGGAGCTACATGGTCCGTATGGAGGATCTTCAAGAAGTCGCCGCCCCGGTGTTGACGCATCGCATCATCACGACCTTCGCTGCTCAGGCCGAGGGGATCGACGCAAAGAAGATCGTGCGGAAATTGGTCGAAGAGACGAACTCCGAAGTGTAGTGCAAGCTTTCGGATTGCAACTTCCCCCGATTCGTTTGGGCAACATCCTCATTCGAGTGCTTCTTGTTCAATCATCGCGGGTTGCGATCTTTGTAAGTGAGACGCTTGCACTACGGAGAACCTGATGTTTGCTGATCGACAGCCTCGCAGTTTTCTCGACACCAGCGTGCTCTCGCGACTGGCGGCGGTGCCGTTGATGTCGCGGCGGCCGATGCAGGGGAACGTGTCGGGGCGTCATGCGAGTCCGCATCGCGGGGCGAGTGTCGAGTTTGCCGAGTATCGCAAGTATGTCCCCGGCGACGATCTGCGGCGGCTCGATTGGCGCGCGTATGGACGCTCGGATCGCTTCTACGTCAAAGAATTTGAAGCCGACACCAACCTGCGATGTTGTCTCGTTGTCGATACGAGCGGTTCGATGGACTTCGGCTCGACCGGCATTACGAAGATTGAATATGCGCGGAAGATCGCTGGTTCGCTCGGTTATTTGGCGGTTCAACAAGGGGACGCGGTGGGGCTGACGTGCGTCGCGAACGGGATCGTGCGGAGCGTTCCGCCGAAACGGAATGCGGCTCACTTGATGACCGTGTTTGATGTGCTGGAAAAGGCTCAGCCGCAAGGAGAGACACAACTGGTCTCCGTGCTGCACGAGTTAGCCGAGACGATTCGGCAACGGGCATTGATCGTCATCATCTCGGACTTCTTCGTTGAACCGGAGTTGCTCCGCGGTTGTTTCCAGCATCTGCGATTTCGCAAGCACGACATCTCGGCGTTTCAGTTGCTCGATCCGCAGGAGATCGGCTTCACGTTCCGGCGACCGATGCGGTTCATCGACATGGAAGGTGGCCCGGCGATCTTCGCGGAGCCGAACGACATCGCTGATCGTTATCAAAAGGCGTTGCAGGAACATCTCGCGGGGATGAAACAAGTCGTGCTCGAATCGGCGATCGACTACCACAAAGTGAGTATCGACGAGAGCTACGAGCAGGTGCTGATGCGGTTCTTGGTCGGTCGCACGCGTGGAAATGGTTGATCGCGGAATATGAAGCTTGGAAATAGTACTCGTGTAGCGCTAGTTGACCTTTTGAAAAAAGGCCAACTCGGGCCATTAAAGCTAGGGCTAAGTGCTGATGTCGTCATAGACCTATGCGGCCCTAATTATTCCGTCGTGCCATCATTTAGCCGAGAAGAAGATCGAATTCTCTATTACGGACGGAGTCCCAGCGGGCCACTGCAAATTTATCTTGAAGATGAGCGAGTTTGGGGCATCGAAATCGATGCACTTGCTCTACCAACGCAATTTTCGATTCCAAACTTACCGCGTTTTGAACTTCGCCGAGGTTTTCTTGGTGTCGATTACCTCAAACGTTTTATGGCATCCAACGGAATCTCATGGACAACCACTGATGAACGTTTCGGCCAAGTAGACTTGAAGACGGAGTGCGGGACGAGAATCTGGTTTGATGATGGTCTGCTTATGGAAATTCAGGTTTTCCGCGATGAGATGACAAACTATCGAATGCAACCGCTGGTCTAAGCATTCGGGGATTTCAGATCTATGAGTTTTCTTCAGCCCATACTTCTCGCCGCGCTGCCGCTGATGGCGCTGCCGATTTTGATTCACCTCATCAACCAGCGGCGGTTTCAGACCATTCGCTGGGCGGCGATGATGTTTTTGCTGGCGGCGAATCGGATGTCGCGCGGGTATGCGAAGCTGCGGCAGTGGTTGATCATGTTCTTTCGGATGCTGGCGATTGCCGGTTTGATCTTCGCGATCAGCCGCCCGTTGGCGAGCGGCTGGTTGGGGATCACCGCCGGGGGCCGTGCCGATACGACGATCATTCTGCTGGACCGCTCGCCGAGTATGCGGCAGCAGAGTCCCGGAACGGTCGCCTCGAAACTGGAGACCGGGCGGCAGCAGTTGGTCAACACGCTGAACATGCTCGGCTCGTCACGTTGGGTGTTGATCGAGAGCACGACGAATGTGGCTCACGATTTGGAATCACCCGACGCGTTGTTGAAGCTGCCGTCGTGTGAACCGGCGAGTGCCTCGGCCGATCTGCCGGCGATGCTGCAAGCGGCGCGCGATTACGTGCAGGCAAATAAGTCGGGCCGCACCGAGATCTGGATTTGCTCGGACATCCGGCAGAATGACTGGAACGCCGAAAGCGGACGCTGGCAAACGCTGCGCGATTCGTTCCTCGAATTCGCTCAGGGAGTCCGCTTCCATTTGCTGGCGTATCCGCAGATCGCGTCGGGGAACACGTCGGTACGAGTGACCGAAGTGCGTCGAGTGCAGACGACTGATAGCGCGGAGTTGCTCGTGTCGCTGATGCTCACTCGCGAAGGGGACGCCGTCGGACGGATTTCCAATCCGTCAGGCACGTCGGTGTCGAACGCGTCGAGTAAGGACGGTTTGGAAAACCGTCCTACAGAAGTCGGCAAGCAAACAATCCCGATTCATTTTGAGATCGAAGGTGCTCGGTCGGAAGTCGTCGTCGAAATGACCGCCGCTCAATTCGAGTTGAAGGACCATCGCATCCCGATCGAGCGGTCGCGGGAGCGAGGTTGGGGGAAAGTCTCGATCCAGGCGGATGCGAACCCGGCGGACAACGATTTCTATTTCGTGTTCGATCAACCGACGCTGCGGCAAACGGTGATCGTGGCGGACGATCCGCAGGCCGCTCGCCCGTTGCAATTGTCCGCCGAGATTTCTCCCGATCCGAACAATCGCGGAGCGGCGGAAGTGATCGGCGTCGAACAACTGGGGACCGTCGAATGGGACAAGACGTCGCTGTTGCTGTGGCAGGCTCCGCTGCCCGATGCGGATTCGGCGAAGACGGTGCAAGCGTTTGTGGATCGCGGGGGCCAAGTGATTTTCTTCCCGCCGAAGTCACCCAGCGGCGATGAGTTTGGCGGAGTGAAGTGGCAGACATGGATCGAATCAGCAGACGGCATCCCGGTCGAAACGTGGCGAGGTGATCAAGACTTGTTGGCTCACACTCAAAGCGGAGCGGCGTTGCCGGTCGGACAACTGGAGATTCGCAAGTTCTGCGGCATCACGGGCGAGCAAACTCCACTGGCTTCGTTGAAGGGAGGCGCTCCGCTGTTGGCCCGCGTGACGAGCAATCGCGGCGGTGTTTACTTCTGCGCGACGACACCGGCGCTGGGGGACTCGTCGTTGGCAACGAACGGCGTGGTGTTGTACGTGCTGATTCAACGGGCGCTGGCTTCGGGGGCGGCAGTGTTGGGCAACACGCGGCAAGTCGTCGCGGGCGATCCGTCGGGGATCGCGGGGGAGAATCCGGCGACGTGGCAAAAGCTCGCGGGATCGAACGATTCGCTCTCGACCGATTTCGCGTTTCATGCGGGTGTCTACAACGGGGGCGAGAAATTATTTGCGGTCAACCGAGCGCTCGCCGAGGACCACGCGACGGCGTTGCCGGACAGTCGTGTTTCAGAATTGTTCAAGGGACTGGACTTCGCCCGCGTCGACGACCAAGCGGGGAACATCGCCGCGCTGATTCAAGAAATCTGGCGACTGTTCCTCGCTTGCATGATGGTGGCGTTGATTGTCGAGGCGGCGCTGTGCTTGCCCAAGATCGTAACGACCGTGACGACGCCTGCCGGAGCTCCCGCATGAACTCAACCCGCTCGCTCACGTTTTTATGGACTCCTGGATCGGCGATCGTGTCGGTCTTGGTCGTGCTCATCGCGGCGGGGTTTTGTTTTCTGGCGTGGCAGCGGAGCGGGTATCGGCGGTCGTTTGGAATGCTCGAAGTATTGCGGCTGACGATCGTGGTGCTGGCAGCGTTGATGTTCAATCAGCCGGAATGGGTCGAAGAATTTCGGCCTGACGAGAAACCGTCGATTGCCGTGCTGTGGGACGATTCGACGAGCATGGAAACGCGCGACGTCGTGCCGGTCGGTCAGTCGGGGACGACGCCGATCACTCGGAAAGAGGCGATCAAAGGTTTGACCGAAGAGGCGGCGTGGAGTCGGTTGTACGAGCGGATGAACGTTGTCATTCAGCCGATCGCATCGCCGCAGCCGGGACGCGGGACCGATTTGCATGATCCGCTGGCTCAGGCTCCGGAGAAGTTCAAGAACTTGTTGGGGATCGTGCTGATTTCCGACGGCGATTGGAACGAGGGGCAACCGCCGGTGCAGGGGGCATCGCGATTGCGGCTCAAAGGAATTCCGGTCTTCACGGTGCCGGTCGGGAGTCCGAATCGGTTGCCGGATATCGAACTGCTGAGCCTCGACGCGCCGACGTTTGGGATCGCGGGGAAGTCGGTGCGGATTCCGTTCACGGTCGATAGCTCGCTGCCGCGCGAATACACGACGACAGTCGTGTTGAAGACGTCGGAAGGAGAAGAGGTGACGAAGGAAGTCCGCATCGCCGCGATGGGACGGACCAGCGAGTGGATCGCGTGGAAGCCGAAGACGATCGGCGATTTCACGCTGTCGCTCGACGTGCCCAAACACAGTGATGAAACGCTGGTCGACAACAACCACATGAAGGCTCCGATTTCGATTCGCGAAGAGAAGCTGAAGGTGCTTGTCGTCGAGTCGTATCCGCGCTGGGAGTATCGGTATCTCCGCAACGCGCTGTCGCGCGATCCGGGAGTCGAGGTGTCGTGCTTGTTGTTTCATCCGGGGCTGAGCAAAGTCGGTGGCGGCAACAAGGACTACATCAAGCAGTTTCCGGGCGGGCTGGATGAGCTGTCGAAGTTTGACGTCGTCTTCTTGGGGGACGTCGGCATCGATGATGGTCAACTCACGCCGGAGCAATGCCGGTTGCTCAAAGGGATCGTCGAACATCAAGCGAGCGGGCTGGTCTTCATGCCGGGTTTGCAAGGGCGTCAGTTTTCGCTGCTCGATACAGATCTCGGCGATCTCTGCCCCGTGATGATGGATGAGGCACAGCCGGGAGGATGGGGCTCGCGCACGCCGGGGCATTTTGAACTGACGGAACTCGGTCGCCGCAGCTTGCTGACCAAACTGGCGGACACTCAGGATGACAACATGGAAGTGTGGGAAGATCTCCCCGGCTTCCAGTGGTACGCGCCGGTCGTGCGAGCGAAAGCGGGAACCGAGGTCTTGGCCGTTCACAAAGACATGACCAACGAACATGGCCGGTTGCCGTTGTTGGTGACGCGGACTTTCGGAGCGGGCAAGGTGTTGTTCATGGGAACCGACGGGGCGTGGCGTTGGCGCAAAGGGGTCGAAGACAAATACCACTATCGCTTCTGGGGACAGGTCGTCCGTTGGATGGCCTATCAACGAAACATGGCGAAGGGAGAAACCATGCGGCTGTATTACTCCCCCGATCAGCCGCAGATGCGGCAGACGCTCGCGTTGCACGCCAACGTGATGGAAAAGAGCGGCGAGCCGCTGACGAAGGGAGAGGTCACCGCTCGCATCGTCGCGCCGTCGGGCAAATCGGAGACGGTGCGATTCACGTCGGCAGGAGACGAATGGGGCGTCTTCAATAGCCGCTTCACCGCCGAAGAACCGGGCAAGCATGAAGTGACTCTGATGTGCAAGCAGACCAACGCCTCGCTTGAAACATCGTTCTTCGTTCAAGGAGTCGCCGCCGAACGGATCGGTCGCCCGGCTCGCCCCGAAGTGCTGGAAGAGATCGCTCGCGTGACTCGCGGCAAGGTGATTGAACCGACCAAACTGAACGACATCGTCCAATCGCTGGCAAATCTGCCAGAACCGCTCCCGTCAGTTCGCCGAGTCCAACTGTGGAGTCACCCAGTTTTTGCCGGAATTTTAGTTTTGTTGTTGGGCGTTTTTTGGGTAGGGCGGAAGGTGATTGGACTGATATGATCCGCCCCACCCCGGATCATGCCTTTGAATGCGAATTGTGGCCCGTCTCAAGACTGGGCAGGTACTAATAGTAGCTGCCACTGAGTTGGAACCAAGTCCTCTCTTTCTTCACCGACAAACGGAGGGTGAATTATGAGCCTTGCTCATCATCGATTGGAACTGCCTGAGTCGTTGCAGACGCAACTTCATGAATTCCGGGCGCGGGTCTGGAAGATCAAGACAATCGAGGCTCTCTGCGGAGCGGTCTTCGGGATCTTGGTCGCATTCCTGACGACGTTTGTGTTGGACCGGCTGTTCGACACGCCGGCAGGACTGCGCCTCGGAATCTTCGTGGCGGCGATGGTGGGCTGCGCGATGGTGCCGCTGGCATTGCACCGTTGGGTGTGGGGACATCGGCGGTTGGAGCAATTGGCTCGGCTGTTGAGCCGCAAGCATCCCAGCGTCGGAGATCAATTGCTGGGGATCATCGAACTGGTTCACAGCGAAACGGAACAAGCTCGCTCGCTGACGCTATGCGAGGCGGCTGTTAAACAAGTTGCCGAAGTGGCGACAAAGCGTGACTTCAGTGATTCGGTGCCGAATCCGAAGCATCGCAGTCGAGCGGTCTTCGCGGGCATTGCGTTGACGATCGCAATTGTCTTGTTGGGAACGTTTCCGTCAGCGGCGACAAACGCTTGGGCTCGCTTCTTGATGCCGTGGAAAGACACGCCGCGATACACGTTCGCAGCGATCGAACCGCTGCCGGATCGATTGGTCGTCGCACACGGCGAGCCGTTTCAGGTGACGATCAAGCTGGCGGAGAAAACCGCGTGGCGGCCGGAACAAGGGGAAGTGCGGCTCGGCGGCCAGCAGCCGGTGTCGGCGCGGTTGAACGGCGGACGTTATGAGTTTGAATTGCCAGCGCAGATTGATGCCGGTTTGCTCAACGTTTCGATCGGTGATCTCACGCAACATGTTCGCGTCGAGCCGACGTTGCGACCGGAGTTGAATTCGGTCGCCGCCCACATCGAACTGCCGGAGTATCTCGGTCGCACGAAGTCATTGGAGAAAGATGTTCGTGGCGGCACGATTTCGCTGGTGAAGGGAAGCCGTGCGACGTTTATCGCCAGCGCGAGTCGGGATCTGTCAGCCGCTCAAGTCGATGGGCAACCACAAACGCCGAGCGGTGCGAAGGTCACGAGCCCGGCGATCAAGGTCGATGAGTCGCGCAAGGTGGAGTTTCAGTGGCAGGATCAATTTGGTCTCGCAGGGAAAGAGCCGTTCACGTTGTCGATCACAGGCCGAGAGGACGAAGCGCCGTCGATCTCTTGCGAAGAGATGCCGCGTCAGAAGGTGGTCCTTGATTCCGAAGTGCTCAACTTCAAGGTGAAGGCTCAGGATGATTTCGGAGTCAAACAGGTGGGCATGGTCTGGCAGGGGATCGACACCACGAACTTCAAGAACCCGGCGAACGGCGAACGCATCTTGTCGGCTGGCGGCAATGACAAAGAGGTGCTCGATCTGGCTGGGACGTTCTCGGCGCAATCGCTTGGGATCGAAGCGCAGCCGATCAACGTGCGACTGTTCGTTGAGGATTATCTTCCCGGCCGTGAGCGGGTTTATTCGCCGACTTACATGCTGTATGTGCTCAACGCCGAACAGCACGCGATCTGGGTGACCGAGATGCTCAGCAAGTGGCATCGGCAGTCGCTCGAAGTCCGCGACCGCGAGATGCAGTTGCACGAAACCAACAAGCAATTGCGTGACCTCCCGCCGGAAGAGCTGGATCAGCCGGATGCTCGCAAACGGATCGACACGCAGGCGACCGCCGAGCGAGCCAACGGGCGACGGCTCTCGAATCTCGTCGTCAACGGCGAGGATTTGGTCAAGCAAGCGATGCGCAATCCGGAGATCGGTGTAGGCCATTTGGAGAAGTGGGCCGAGATGCTGCAGATCCTCAAAGACATTTCCGGCAATCGGATGCCGTCCGTGGCCGACCTGTTGAAGCAGGCCGCTCAAGCCCCGCAGCAAGTAGCCGCGAATTCGCCGAGCAACAAAGCTCCGATGGCCGGACAAGTCCGCGCGGCGAACGCTGGAACTCAGAGTGCCTCTCAAGAGGGCGAGAAGAAGAAACCGACTGCCGTCCCGACGATTGCCGATGTCGAATCATCACAGCAACCGGCCAACAAGAAGGGTGATGATCAGCCTCCCAACAAGAGCAAGCCGAAGACTCCCAGCTTGGGCCTGCCGGTGACCACATTGATGGGCAATGGCAGTGCGAAGAAGAGTGAACCCCCTCCGTCGGCTGACGAGAAGGTGGAAGAAGCCGTTAAGGAGCAACAAGACTTGCTGGCCGAGTTCGAGAAGATTTCCGACGAACTGAATCGCGTGCTCGCGAACCTCGAAGGAAGCACGTTGGTCAAACGGCTGAAGTCGGCGTCGCGCACACAGTACAAGATCGCCGGACGGCTCAGCGACCAGATCAGCGAAGCGTTCGGCCAAGCGATCATCGTGAAGGAACCGCAATCGAAACTTTTTGCGGAGCTGTCGACTCAGGAGAGCAAGAGCAGCAACGACGTCTCAAACATCATGGATGACTTGCAGTCCTACTTCGAGCGGCGTCGATTCGCACAGTTCAAGACGGTGCTCGACGAGATGCGGAAGGAAGACGTCATCGGTGCCCTGCGACAATTGGGCGATGACCTGAAGAAGGAAAACGGCCTGTCGATCGCGCAAGCGGAGTTCTGGTCGGACAACCTCGATCGCTGGGCCGAAGACCTCGTCGAAGCGGGTTGCAAAGGACAATGCCCCGGCTGCAAATCGAAGGGAAGTCTCCCGCCGTCGATTGTGTTGGAAGTGCTGCAAATCCTGGAGGGGGAAGTCAACCTGCGTGAAGAAACGCGAGTTGCCGAACAAGCTCGTCCGGCGATCGAAGCGGCCGAGCACAGCAAACTCGCCGGCCAACTGGCGGAGACTCAGCAGAAGCTCGGTGAGCGTGTTGAGAACGTCGTCGATCGCATCCGCGCCTTGCCGGACGGCGAAACGGAGTTCGGCAAAGAGATCGGTCTGCTGATGAAGGTCGCCGAGGTCATGCACGACGCGATGGTCCTCTTGAAGAAGCCGGACACCGGTTCGCCCGCGATCGCTGCCGAAACCGAAGCGATTGAATTGCTGCTGCAATCGAAGCGGATCAATCCGAAAGGCGGCGGTGGCGGCGGCTCAAATCCCGGCGGTGGTGGCGGCGGAACCACGAATGATTCCGCGCTGACGTTGCTGGGTTCGGGACTCAACGACAAGGAAGTCCGCGAAGATCATGGCGTGTCGCAGTCGACCGGCGACTCCGGCCCGAAGCTCCCGGAAGAGTTCCGCAACGGTCTGGACGAGTACTTCAATCGGCTGGAAAAAAGCGGTGGAAAGTAGTTGTTGAAAATGATGTAGGACGGGCA
>JAYUFI010000884.1:0-9664 GCA_043738805.1 Planctomycetaceae bacterium
GGCGAGTGCTTCACCTGGTCCATCAAAATTGTTGCCGTGCTTGCCGCGAGCGATGGCGTGAATCGTAATGATCCGATCGGGCTGCCAGTCGTCGATCAACAGAATGAGCGACTGCGTTTCCGGTTCGCTGGCCGGTTGCTCGCCGCCGAAGTAGCGGCCTTTCTGACTGACTGCGAAATTCTTTGCGGGGAAGTTGCGGTTCAAGTCGATCTGTCGCGCGTTGACTCGCGTGCGTCGAGCCAGACCATCGGGATTTGCGACCGGCAGCACAACGACTTGCCGACCAGAATACGCTTCGGAATGCGCGACGAGATACTCAACAAGCTGCCGCGTGACTTGTGCGGTCGTCGGTTCATCGCCGTGAATCGCTCCGAAGATCAGCGTCTTCGGGCCGCTCGCGCCGAAGACGTGCCCGATGATCGGCACGCCCATGACCGACGTCCCGAGTTGGCGTGTCTCATGGTCGCGGACTTGGCGACACGGCTGCGCTGATGATGTCAGAGACGGACCAGCTTGACGCAGACGAAGCGTTGGCAACGGCCGATTCCACACTCGCCCACAGGCCAAGTGTCCCAGACTCAATACCCCGCCACGTCGCGAGTATTCCCACGGATCAGTCGTGTCGATGTTGAACGGTGTGATCAGGATTTGCCATTCGGCTGTCGGTACTGCCGATTGATCAATCGACTGTGCTGATGCCCGATCGAAGAAGGCGAGGCACAATCCGGCGACAACGAGCAGCGTCCGTACGCTTGCGAACGAAGATCGTCCCCCATTGTGTTTCATCACCGAAAGTCCGTCGTGAGTGGGGCGATGTTCGAGTCCGAAATGGTTCACGTCTCACCGCGTGGCGAGTACTTGACGCTGCGTTATCATCATTTGTAAGCACTGTCGCGGGCGGCTTGCGACCGCACAAGTTGATTCAGGGTGAGACGAGAGTCAGGCGACGCCGAAAGGTGAGATTCAGTCATGCGGATTTTGATAACGGCGGGGCCGACTCGCGAATACTTGGATGACGTGCGGTATCTGTCGAACGCTAGCAGTGGTCGCATGGGGTACGCACTCGCGGCGGCCGCGATCGCGAGTGGGCATCACGTGGTGCTCGTCACCGGCCCTGTGGATATCACGGCTCCCAGCGGCTGCGATGTTCGCGCCGTGCAAACAACCGACGACATGCGAGTGGCTTGTGAGTCCGCGTTCGTAGAATGCGACGGAGTCATCGCTGCTGCTGCCGTGTGTGACTACAAGCCGTTGCATCGAGTGACCGGCAAGATCGCCAAGACGGGCGGCCCGATCACGATTGAGATGATCGAGACCGATGATGTCCTCGCTGGACTTGGACGTCAGAAATGGAATCGCTGGATTGTCGGCTTCGCGCTCGAAGCGAGTAACTCGCGAGAGAATGCGTTGCAGAAGTTGCGTGCGAAAAATTGCGATGTGGTTGTGCTTAACGATCCGAGTGCCATCGGATCACTGACGAACGCCGTCGAATTGATCGACGCATCGGGGCAACCGATTGCGAGTTGGGACGGCTCGAAGGAGGAGGTCGCTCGCGAACTGATCAACTGGATTGAACAGCATCTTTCCCAACGGCACCTTGGCGAGCCGGGTGGCATCAGCCTCCGGATGTAAACGGATAAGCGATGGTCCTGGAGCTGACGCCGCCCGGCTCGCCATGTTCGCTGGAGCTTGCTCAGACTCCGCTCACCGTCTGAATTCCGGACGAATTCCAGCTCGTTCTGAAGATTGCTCTCCCCATTTGAAATAACGAAGGTAGACTCCGTCCCCACTGCTCTCTTGGAATCCACGCGCTCGTGGGTGAACAATGGAATGTTCGGTCGCAAACGAAGGAGTTGGTCATGCGAAATCGGAGTGCCTCTCTCAGTGGTTCGCGTCGTCGTCCTGCGTCTGTCTTGGTAGCCGAGCCTGTTGCCGAAGAGACGTTGGTCTGTTCGCCAGATGATTCGGTTCTCATTCATCCGCATCGGTTGGAACAAGACATTCGGCATCAGTTGATGTGCGAGTCGAATCTCAACTTCACGTCACTGACCGTCCGCCGGATTCAAGGTGGCGTCTTCCTTGAAGGTGTCTTGGAGACCGATAACGAGGCGACCGACATCGAAAGTTTGGTCCGTCGCGTTTCCGGAGTTCAGCGAGTCTTGAACTCCGTGGTGATTCGCCGGCCTCGCGAGTTGCCGCGTAAAGGTTGATGGGCTGATGCAGTCAAGATGTGGCACGACGCGAAGCGTCGCGCCACACTGTCGCATCGCGAGGTCATTGGCTAACGTGACGCCCCGCGCGTGAACCGTTTTGGGACGGTGATTGCCGCGCGAATCGTTGCACACCATTGACCTCGCCTAACGCATCACCCAAGGAGACCTCGTCGTGAGCGATACTTCCACGAATGGCCTGTCACGCCGTGACCTGTTGAAAACTTCCGGGCAACTTGCCGCCGCGTCGGTGTTCGCCTCAGCCGCCTTGCCGGGCGCGTTCGCCGCCGAAAACAACACGATTCAAATCGCCTTGATCGGCTGCGGCGGTCGCGGCACGGGAGCCGCCTCGAACGCGCTCTCCACGAAGAGCGGCCCGGTCAAACTGGTCGCGATGGCGGACGTCTTCAACGACCGGCTCAGCACCAGCTACAACGGCATCAAGCAACGCTTCGATGCTCAGGTCGATGTTCCGGACGACCGCAAATTCATCGGTTTCGACGCCTACAAACAGGCGATGGACGTGCTCAAGCCAGGCGACGTCGTGATCCTCACCACGCCGCCGGTGTTTCGCTGGGTCCATTTTACTTACGCAATCTCGAAGGGCTTGAACGTCTTCATGGAGAAGCCGACTTCGGTCGATGGCCCGACCAGCCGTAAGATGCTCGAACTGGCCGCCGAGTCGGTGAAGAAGAATCTTAAAGTGGGCGTCGGCCTGATGTGCCGTCACTGCAAGTCGCGCGGCGAACTCTTCAACCGCATCAAGGCCGGTGAACTTGGCGATCTGATTCTGTTGCGTGCCTACCGTATTGCTGGTCCAACGGGCACTGCGGCCGTCGGCCCGAAGCCGGCAGGCATGAGCGAGCTGCAATATCAGATCCGCAACTTCCACGGTTTCTTGTGGCTCAGTGGCGGCGGCTTCAGCGACTTCTTGATTCACAACATCGACGAGTGCTGCTGGATGAAGGACGCATTCCCCGTCGAAGCGAAGGGACACGGCGGCCGGCATTTCCGGGGCGACAACGTCGACCAGAACTTCGACACGTACAACACGGAATACACCTTCGCCGATGGCACGAAGATGTATCTCGCCGGACGTACAATGCCCGGCTGCCATCAGGAATTCGCCACTTTCGTTCATGGCACGAAAGGTTCAGCCGTCGTGTCGCAGTCGGGACATCACCCGTCGAAGGCCCGCATCTACAAAGGGCACAAGTTCGTCAAAGAGGATCTCGTCTGGGATTGCCCGAAGCCGGAGTTGGACCCGTACCAACTGGAATGGGACGAACTCATCGAAGCGATCCGCACCGACAAGCCGTACAACGAAGCCGAGCGCGGTACGAAGTCCAGCTTGGTCACCGCGATGGGCCGCATGGCCTGCCACACCGGCCAAATCGTGACCTACGAAGACATGCTCAACTGCGAGCATGACCTCGCCCCGAACGCCGACAAGCTGACGCTCGACGGCCCGTCCCCGCTGATGGCCGATGCGAATGGCAAGTACCCGGTGCCGCAACCGGGGATCAACACGAAGCGCGAGTTTTAATCGGGCGTCGTGCGTCATCCGATGGGATTGATGGGAAGAATGGGAATCATGTGAGAAATCATGATTCCCATTCTTCTCATAAGTCCCATCCGACCGCTTTGGTGATCTCTTCCGACGAGCCCAACCATGCTGCAACGACGATTGGTCTTCCAAGCCTTCGATGCGTCGTGGACCAGCCTCGCGGTGTTGACCGTCGTGATTGCGGCGGCGGCGTTGGTCGTGTTGCTGTCGCGGTATGAACGCAAGCTGGTTCCGGCTCCGGTTGGTTACGGTCTGTTGTTGCTGCGGTTGTGCGTCATCGCCACGTTGTGGCTGGCGCTGTTGCAGCCGGTCATGACTTGGTCGGTCGATCGCGAACGAACCGGGCGCGTGATCGTGTCGCTGGATGTCTCCGAAAGCATGACGACGGCGGACAAGATCGCGACTCCCGCCGAGAAGTTTCGCACGGCGATCGGGCTGGGGATGATCGGCAACGAACAGAATCAGGAACGGACGCAACGCTGGCTGGCGGATTTTGAAGCGGAGCGAGAGCCGACGTGGGTCGATGAGAACGAGACCGCCGACGCGGAGAAGCGACAGCAGCTCGCGCGCACTCGGAAGGAATTCGTCTCCGGCGCGTTTCGCGAGATCGAACGTTTGCCACGTGCAGAAATCGCGCGGCGGTTGCTGAGCGACAAGCCCGACAGTTGGCTCAACGAACTCAAGAAAGCGTTCGTCGTCGAGCTGCGCGTCTTCGGCGGCAAGTCGCTCCCCAGCGAATTGGAGACGCTGGCCGAAACCGTTCAAAAGCCGCCGGAGGGTGTCAGTGCCAACGTCACCAGTTTGGCCGCGGCGCTCGATGCGTCGGCAGCCGATCAACAGTCGCCGGTGCGAGCGATCGTGGTGTTGACCGACGGGCGCGAGACGTCGGGGAGCGACGCGGTCGCAACGGCGCGGCGCTGGAAAGATTTGAACGCGGCGATCTATCCGGTCCTCGTCGGTTCCGAACGACGTCCGAAAGACATCGTGCTCGACACGATCGATGTGCCACCGAGCGTGTACCTCAACGACAAGCCGCTTGCCAAAGTGACGCTGCAAGCGGCCGGTTTCGAGGGCGAGACACTCAATGTCGTGTTGGAGGAATTCGAGGGAAAAACGCAGACGAAAGCAGTCACGGTTCCGAAGCCGGAAAGCGGACTGCCTCCGTCTGTCACTGTCGAGTTCGCGCTCGATGCGACGAAGTTGGGACGTCATCAATTCACCGTGAAGACCGACGTGCTGAAAGCGGAGACACGCGACGACAACAACTCGCGAGACTTCTCGCTCACGGTCATCGACGACAAAGCGAAAGTCCTGTTGGTCGAAGGGGAGGCTCGCTGGGAGTTTCGATTCCTCGACAGCGCGTTCAGCCGGGATGAGCGGGTCCGCTTCGAGCGTGTGCTGTTCGAGCAGCCGTTCATGGGGATTCTTGGCGAAACGTTTTATCCACGCCGGCTGAACTTCGGTGCGGCGGAGACTCCGATCGAAAAATCGCCGCTCGCCGAGTTTGATCTCGTCGTGATCGGCGACGTCTCGCCGCGCGATCTGCCGGAGACAGCCCTCGTGCAATTGGACAAGTTCGTTTCCGACATTGGTGGCACAGTGGTCTTCATCGCAGGCAAGCGTCAGATGCCGCTGCAGTATCGCTCGGCAACGCTCGATAAGTTGTTGCCGCTGTCGAATGCCAAGGTCGTCAGCTCGCTCGACCCGCCGACCACGCCGCCGCATCTGCGCGGCTTTCATCTGCGACTGACTCCCGACGGCGAGCGTGAGAGCACACTGCAAATGGCCGGTGACGCGGAGACAAATCGGTCGACGTGGAAGTCGCTCCCCGGACATCCCTGGGCAATGATCGGTGACGTGAAGCCCGGAGCGACTGTCTTGGCCACAGCCGACGACGGGCAACCGTTACCGCCGGAAATGGAAAAGGCTCGAGCGCTGGTCGTGCAGCAGTTTTATGGCTTGGGCCAAGTTCTGTGGTTGGGTTTCGACAGCACGTGGCGTTGGCGGCATCGAGTCGGCGATCAACATCATCACCGCTTCTGGGGACAGCTCGCACGTACCGCCGCTCAAAACAAAGCGACGGCGGGGAATGAGTTCGTCCGTTTTGGACTGGAAGCCACGGACATTCAGAGCGGCCAAGATGTCGTCTTTCGCGCGCGGTGGACACCGCAAACGCTCGCGCGACGACCGGGCGTGAAAGGGAAGGTGGCGATTTTCCCTCGGCAAAACGCGAAGCCCGACGAGCCGGTGGCGACGATCGACTTATTGCCCGATCCGACGCGACCGGCTCAACATCAAGGGCGCTGGCTCGCCCCGTCTGCCGGGGAGTATCGAGCGGTCCTGAAGATCGACGGCCCGCCGCTGGGAGGTGCCGCCGACAAAGAGGTCGCCACCGAGTTTCAAGTGCGCGGCCCCTTGACCAAAGAGTTGGGGGACGTGACGGCGATGCGATCAATTTTGGAACAGATCGCACAAGCCTCAAACGGACGCCTACTTCTGCCCAATCAGTTGGGTGAATTGCCGAAGCTCATTCAGCCGGAAGACCTGAAGACGACTGAATCCTTTGAGCACACGCTATGGGACCACTGGTTGTTGATGGCCTTGCTGTTCGGTCTGCTGACTGGCGAGTGGGTGCTGCGGAAGTGGAATGGTCTGCCGTGACATCTTCGTTCGTAGCACGGTTTTCCAAACCGTGTGTCAATTGGGCAATCAATCGCCCGCAGAAGTGGGCATCAAACTTTCGCACGGTTTGGAAAACCGTGCCACGAAATGAGCGAATCGGTTTACAGATTCGGCTTCACGCGTGCCGCCGCCTTCTTACGCATCTCCTCTTGTTTCTTTTCCTCTTCGGCGAAGGCCGGGCCTTGTTTCTTCTTCTCGGCCATCTCGCGTTCGCGCTTGGCGTAGCCTTTATGGATTTCTTTCCAAGACCAGCCCATCGGCTTGCTTAGTTCACGTTCGGCCAACTTGCCCCACGGCGTTCCTTGATGGCTGTTAACGACTCGATCGAGATATTCCTGAGCCTTCGCGGCCATCTTCTTGACCTGCACGCCAGTTGAAATCTCGTCAGACGCGACGAGTTCCCAAGTGTCGTTCTCTTTGTTCTCAAAGGTCTTCGGCGAGGCTTTCATTTGAGCGAGCATCATGTTGTAGCCGAAGGCGCGGACACGCATCGCGAGGACTCGTCCGTAAGCGGTGTCATACGCCGCTTGCCAGCGGGGCTCTTTGATTTTCGGACGGTCCTTTTCACCTTGCTCTAACAAGCTCGCGATTTCGTTGAGCTTGTAATCGAGCACCGCCAGCGGCTTCTGAGCGTCGCTCAACTGAGTTCGCAACACGGCATCAGTGTCGGCGCGGAAGATGACATCGGGAGCCGGCACGTTTTCACCGAGCGTCTTACGAGCGGCTTCGACCAGCACAGTCTTGGCACGATTGGCTTGCAGATCTTTCGTGTAGAACCGAATCGGGCGGTAGTCCGGCAGATAGTTGCGCATCACAGTCGGATCGAAGTGAACGCCGCGCATCTCATCGGCGATCAAGTAGACCCCCTGCGTTTCGGCACAAAGCCGAGTGAGGGCATACGGGCCAAGTCCCGCCGTCATGCGGGTCAGGTCGCCGGAGGGAACTCCCCAGAACGGCAGATTCACATATTCCGGAGCGATCGTTTCCGGGCCTTGATCGACCGGCAACTCTTCCTCGAAACCGTCTTCGTACTTGTAGCGGACGTAGCCTTTCTCTTGCCCAAAGGGAGCGGCGTTCCCGACGCAGTAAACTTTGAAGCCCGCTGATGCGGTTGTCTGAATGCACTGATCCAGCTTGTCGAAGTCGTCACCACGCTCGTCGGTCACGATCACGACCATGCAGTTACGATGCTCTCGGCTGCGGTAATCGCGGTACTTCTTCACGGTGAGATCAACGGCGTTGAAAACGTTCTCTTTGCCGCTCTTGTCTTCGGGGATTGCTTTCACCAATTCGACGAGGCTTTCGTAATCCTCGGTCGCGTCCTTTGACAGGAAATGTGTGTCTTTGCCAAAGCTCACAACGGCGGTCTTCAACGCACTGTTCTTGGTCTCGACGTTCAACAAACCGAGTTGTTTGTAGATGTTTTCAAAGCGTGAGGCGACCGCCTCGCGGCGTTCTTTCATTGAGCCCGACTCATCGAATAACCAAACGACGAGCGTCTTCTTTTCTTTGAGCGAGGCCATGATTTCAAAGGTCAGTCGATCAATCGACCCCGCCACGCCGCTTCCTTTACCGCCAGTACCGCTGAGATTTTCAGTACCGCCGCGAACATCGACAGCACGAGAGAGCGATTCGGTGCTCACTTCGCCGATCGTCGCTGCCGGAGCGACGTCCACTTTGACCAATTCTTCTTGCAACTTGCGGCTGGTGACTTGCTGAGGCGACGGAGTCATCTGCGAAGCGGCCGCCAACGAAGGGCTCAGCGAATCACCGTCACCACCGTTGCCGACTTGGTCCGTCGCGGCGACGTCGAATTTGAATTCAGGCTCGACGGCCTCTTCAACTTCGCTACTCACGATCAGCTCTTCAAACTTCTCGCGGAGGACTGGAAAGCTCCACAGAGCGAGGGCCACCAGAACCACCGTGTGCAATCCGAGACTCACGGCCCACGCGGGCAACTCGCGAGTTGCCAACCAACCTCCTGAACCTGTTTCCGAAGCAGGAGCTTGTGACTGCGGCAAAGCGGATTGAGACATGGGATGCTCCTTGGAAACCGATTGGACTCGAACCGTCAGCAAAAACCTGTTCCTGCGCATGGACGTTACCTAAAACCGACAGGCAACGATAAACGTTCGCCACATCCTGAGCAACGTCCAACATAACGGGCAAATTCAGCCGTGCAAAAGAGTAAGAGCCCGCAGTCGTGATCCTGACAGCTTACCTCATGAAAAGTGGTCAGCTAACTCATCAAGCTCACAAATCAGCCGCCACAACCATCAACACCAACGTTGGAACTCGGTGGTGCGTCGCTGTTGCCGAATCATCTCATTCCCGTCAACAAAGTCCGCCCTTCAAATCGACTTCATTCAGACAATTCCGGTCTTTGAATCACTTCCAGGCAATACTTCCGACATGCCGTCTTCCATTCGTCATGTTCGACCGGCAAAGGTTGCTGAAATCAGTCTGCGCCGGGGTGATTTGGCTGATATCGGAAGGCCGGTCAGCAACAGCTCTGTTTGTATGGCGATGACTTTTGGGATTGGAGAAAGTTTTCCTCATTGACGAGTTCATCGAACACCGAACATGACAGCAAGTGAGTTTTCGAAGCATGCCGTAGGTCTGTTTGATGAACCGGTCAGCAAAACATTTCCTGAGTCGCCTCTGCAGATCGTGCCTCGTTTGTGCGGCAATCTCCGGTTGCGTCACGGCTCCGCTCCCCGTCTCGCGGTACGCCTTTCAACTAGAAAGTCGCTCCGAACAGTCGCTCGACAACGTGCATGTGATCTTCGTGGAGTCTCCTGCCGATATCGGGCACGCGGGCCGAATTGAAGATGTCTGCTGCGAAATGCAGGATATGGGACTACGCAACGCCGTCTACTTTGAACCGTTCGTCGATGGCGGTTCGTGCGAACTGGCCCAATACGTTCGCGGCGTTCGCGCGGAAAATCCACACGCTCGAATCATGCTCGTCGGTTGGAGCATTGGCACGGTCTTCGTTAAGAACGCTCTCAAGGAACTCGAAACACTTGGCGAGACTGTCGATACGATCGTGTATATCGACAGCACGACGATCATCCTGAGTGACCTCGCCGGACATCCGGAGAACTACAACCGAGCGGTCTTGATCTATCGTCACGGACATCCGATGCCGTCACTGCCGAACTCCGTTTCACGCTGCATCGACGAATGGTTCCATCTGCCGGTC
>JAYUFI010000885.1:0-1331 GCA_043738805.1 Planctomycetaceae bacterium
TCGATTGGCGGCTCAGGCCGAGTTGGCAGAACCGACTGGCGATTGGGGCAGTGCGCGGGAGTCGGTGCAAACCATCAAACAACTGCGAGCCGGAAAGCCGACGCGGGCCTTGCGCGATGCTCGGCAGAGCGCTGCCGACACCGTCGCGGAACGCTTGGCGGTGGTGCGACGTGTGTTGGAAACGGCCGCCGGTACGGCTCCGTTCCGGATCAAGGAATTGGTCGAACAGGTTCGCCTTTTTTTCGATCAGTTGCGTCTGCCGGAACCGACCGGTGAGTCCTTACAGCATTTCGAGAATGCGATTCGAGGAGGACAAGCCATTGCCGAACAAGCGTCGAAATTTTCCAAGTTGTCGTTCGAGTTCATCACATCGCAACTGACACAGCGAGCGCGGATGTACCACGGTGAGGCCGTCCGTGAATTGGCTCAAGAACTCGTGGTGACGGCGTTCCGGCACGAGTTGCGGAATGTGTCAGCGTTGCTCGATGAATTGCTGAAGCTGTCGGGACAGTTCGTGCGCAACCAAGACGCCATTCAAGCGGCGATTGAAGCCAAGCGGACGCGCGGTTTGCACGAGAGCGTGCCTATGGAAGCGTCGATTATCGTGCATATTCCCGGCAAGAAGGAGGAGGATGTCCTCGCCGCGATGCTGGAACGGCAACGTTGCGGCGACCGGCGGACCTTGGCGGGACGGTTGCTTGAAAAGCTCGAACCCCGGTTGCGAGAAGCGGCCGTGCGCGAGTTCCCTAGTCTGGCTGACACGGCAACGTTCGGGACATTCCTCGCCTGGCTGCCGGCGGAAACGATTGCCGATGCCTTTGCCGACGTGTTCGACCAGTCGATTGGCGAAGGACACACGCTCTACGAACTGATCCATCAGTTCGGCGTGAAGCGCACCGCTCGTGAACTGTGGGAGCGGGCGGAACCACTCTGCGATCTTCAATGCCGGGACATCCATCAATTCAACGTGACGCCTTGCTCGCATGCGGTCGTGAAACTGCCCCCGCCGGTCGGACATCGCGACGCTCATATCCGCGAACGGCTGGCCAGCGAATTCCGCGAATTCGGAAAGTGCTCCGTACTCGAAACGGCACCGGCTGAGCAGGATGCCGTTTCCGTGGTGCGCGTGAAACTTGGTTTTCCGCTGGCCATCGAACTCGGCAACGTCTGCATGTTGCCACATTACGCCGAATGCTCCGTCATCGGCCACATCCCCCATCTCATCGGGTTACTGCCGGAATCCCCGCTCGGTGAGGTCATTCCCGATTACATCACGTTGGCTCAGAGGTTGGCGTGATCGCAAAACGTTGTTCGATCCTCTGTCACTTTTC
>JAYUFI010000886.1:0-3651 GCA_043738805.1 Planctomycetaceae bacterium
GAGGTGGCCGAGCAGAACAAAGACAAGGCGAAGGAAGCGATCCGGCGACTACTCAAGGTTTGCCAGCGAGTGACTCGTGCGAAACAACCGCCATTCGTCATTCAGCGAGAAAAGAACACGCTGGGCATCGACGGCGCATTGCTCGTCCGCTTTCTCGCCTCCGAAGGAAAGGATGATGCCGAATGACGACGCCTCAAACAGTGTTACTCAGCCCGATCGATGCGTGGTTCTTCCGTGACGGTCGCCCCTACAACGAGGGCGAAGGCAATCAAACCGACGTGGTCAGCCAGTTCCCGCCACCAGCGACAACATTGGTTGGAGCACTTCGTGCGGCGCTTGCTCGTAGTCGAGGATGGAATGGAATGGGGCGATGGGACCGCAGCCTCAACGCAGTGCTTGGTGACGGATTCGACTCACTCGGCTCGCTGACGTTTGGCGGGCCGTGGCTCGCTCGAACGGCTGGCATGGGCGAGACCGAGTTGTTGTTCCCGATGCCGCTACATGTGCTCGGCAAGCCGGAACAACAGCAGTCTGACTCCGAACCGCAGTGGAAGCTGGCGTGCTTGCTGACTCCGGGACGTGCCGTTCACTGTGATCTTGGTGAAGTTTGTTTGCCGGTCATGTCGGATGTACGAGCCGACGACACCGATTTGAACGGACTCAAGGAACCTTCTTCGCAATGGGTCACAAGCCGAGGTCTCGAACAAATCCTCGCTGACAGGCTGCCGGATGTCTCACAGGTTGTTGAGGCTCGCGACCTCTGGAGCCGCGAAGCTCGCGTTGGCCTCAAACGCTGCGAAGACAAACGAGTGACCGAACAAGGCGCACTCTACAGCCCGCGTTTCGTGCGTTTGGCGCGTGGTGTCTCGCTGGCGATGACCATCGAAGGACTGCCTGATGGCGAAAACTGGAAGATCCCTGATCTGCTCACTTTGGGCGGAGAGGGACGCATGGCTGACTGTCGCACTCTTGAAGCCATGTCGTTGCCGACTGCTCCGGTCGATCAGATCCGCGCATCGAAGCGAATCGTCGTGACGCTCATCACACCGCTGATTCTTCCGGACTCTGGCGGAAGCGATGCCGGATCAGTCAATTCTCCACAGCCCAATCAGACCTTCTTCGATTGGCCTGGAACCATCGTCATTTCAGCTTGCGTTGGCAAACCGCAGTCGCTGGGCGGCTGGGATTCACTCGAACGCCGTCCGCTGCCACTGCGTCCGGTGCTACCTGCTGGCTCAACGTGGTTTCTGGAAGTCACCGATGCTTCCGCCATTGTTGAGCGTTTCGCGCGGGGCATTGGCATGAAGACTCAATATGGCTTTGGGCAAGTTGTGCTCGGAGTCTGGCCATCAACTCAAGGAGACTCCACCCGATGAAGAGCCTGATCCTCGGCCTGCTGGCCGAAACCTCGATTCACCCCGGAGCCGGTCAATCGTCCGGCTTCGTCGATCTGCCCGTCGCCCGCGAGGCCGCCACCGATTACCCGGTCATTGTCGGTTCGAGCATGAAGGGCGCACTGCGCGACCGTGCTCGCGGCGAGAACTTGCCCGACATCGACACGGTCTTTGGCAAGCAAGAAAACGGTGGCACGTTGCTCGTCTCCGACGCGCGGCTAATCCTGCTGCCCGTTCGCAGTCTGAAGACGCAATACAAGTGGGTCACCTGCCCGCACCTCGTCGAGCGTCTGTCACGCGACCGTTTTCGCGAGAACGGCGGAAGCGTCGCAGCAGTGCCACTCGGAAATTGTTCCGAGCAGCATTATCTCGGAGCAGGCGACGGCGACCTGTTCCTCGAAGAACGGCAGTTCTCACGAGTCTCGCCCAATGGCGAACTTCCTTCCGGGTTGACTGACTTGCTCAAGCCGCTGATCGCACACAAGCAAACGGCGGATCGACTCGAACAGCAACTTGTTGTCATCTCCAACAACGACTTTGTGTGGTTCGCCCGCTACGGCTTGGCGGTCAATGCCCGCAACCAACTCGATGACGACAAGAAGACCAGCAAGAACCTCTGGTACGAAGAGACGATTCCGCCCGACAGTCTGTTCTATTGCCTGCTGGCCGAACGCGGAGCCAACGCCCTCGCATCCGTGACGTCGCTCTTCAAGGATCGCCCCTACATCCAAGCGGGCGGCAATGAGACCGTTGGCCAAGGCTGGTTTGCGGTCGCATTTCCGACATCCAACGGAGGTGCGAAATGAGCAGCAACAAACCGACGCTCGAACAACAACGTGCGGCCCATGCTCTGAAAAGTGTCCACGATTTGGAGCAAGCGCCCTTTGGTAAGCATTACCGCAGCTACGCCGAGAGTCTCCCCGCGACCATCGTGATGAACGGTCTGGGCCAAGCCTGCGCGACATTGCTTTCCGCCGCCAACGGCGATGGCGACCGCGAGCGAGCCTACCAGTCGCTGCATCACCACCTCCAAGCGTGGCTCTGCCGCAAAGACGGCGTCTACCCCGGCGCGAACTCGCTGATTGATGCCATCGTGAAGCACGGCCAAGCCGAATACGTCCACGCTCAAGCTGAAGCATTGGCCTATTTGGTCTGGCTCAAGAAGTTCGCCCAAGCCTTCCTGCCGCGCGGAGGAAGCAACAATGGCTAAAGATGAGAAGCGACCAATCCTTCCTCGTCCACTTTACGGAGCCGTTGGTCCAAGTGAGTTCTCACGCACCGAAGCCAACACCGGCCTCTGGTACGACAAGTTCGTCAACCAGTGGGGTGTCGAGAAATGGCCGGATCGAAACGCCGAGCAGGTGTCATGGAGTGAGTTCGTCGACGAATCAGAGCGGCGAAACTCCAATGCCAAGTTACACATCGGCAAGCTCAAGTGGATTCAGGCCGTCACCGGTTTCGTTGGCAGCAAGCCACTCATTGAGGAGTTCGCGCATCGTCAAAAGCGACTCGCCGAGCAATCCGGCGGCCGCGCGTTTGTGCTGACAACCGAGAGCCGTTTTGTCACCGGCCTCGGCCGCGAGCATCCCATTGAAAACGGCTTCGCTTGGCATCACACCCTCGGCACGCCTTACCTGACTGGCTCCAGCATCAAGGGCCTGATCCGCAATTGGGCCGAACAGTGGGAAGACAAGAGATCAGAAGCAAAGGTTATCCTCGGCGGCACCGGTTCCGTCGGCAAGGTGTTGGTGCTCGACGCGCTGCCCACTCAACAGCCATCACTTGAAGCCGACGTGATGACGCCTCACTACAGCGCGTACTACCAGAACGGCGATGCCCCCGGCGATTGGCTCAGTCCAACACCAATTCCGTTCCTCGTCGTTGCGGCTGGCACACCGTTTCAGTTTGCCCTCGTGCCAAACACGCCCGCTGATGCACCTCATCTCAAGACCGTCGAACAATGGCTTCGCGACGCGCTGTCTTGGCTCGGTGCGGGAGCGAAAACCGCCGTCGGCTACGGACGGTTCGCTGAGAATGTCCAGAAAGCGGCGATACCAATTGTGCCGCGCGCTCCCAGCAAGATTCAGGACATCACAACGGACCAGCTCAAGCAACGCTTGACTGAGTTATCGTCGTCTCAAGTGCTCTTAAAGGTCGAACGGGCCACGTCATCGGGTGCCTTCCAATGCCAGATGTTGCGTCTCGCACCAAACACGTCGAACGGCTATCAGCCAGACGGCGGTTGGACTCTTAATGA
>JAYUFI010000887.1:0-1329 GCA_043738805.1 Planctomycetaceae bacterium
GGGCCAGTACTGCGAAGCGGCGTCACTCTATGAGAGTGCCTGGAATCTCTATGAAATCTCCAAAGGGCCGGATCATCCGTATGTAGCTCAGGCCATCGAGAACTACGTCGCGGCCCTCAACAAACTTGATCGGCACGCCATCGCCGCCGCCCTCGCAGCTCAAGCCAAGAAAATTCGTGACAAGACGGCTGTGTCTGTCACTCCTTGAGTCATAGCCAGCCAAGTTCGTGTCCAGAGGTTCAACTTGAATCGCGTTGGGCTACCTATCAAAATCCTCGCCCAACAAGCTCTACAATTCCTCAAACCCGGCAGATGAAAAGTGTGGACGACCGATGCCAAAACGTGATGCCCGTAAAAACAGGAGCGTGGAACACAATGTCGATGCCACGAACGTGTTGACTCAACGACGCAGGATCGGTCACGTCACCTCGAACCAACTCGACGCCGAGACGACTCAGTTCGGCCCCTTTTTCCGGAGTACGAACGAGTCCCCGGACTTCGTGACCTGAAACGAGCAATCGCTCCGCCAAATGGCTGCCAATAAATCCCGTTGCGCCGGTCACCAACATTTTCATTGGGAAACATTCTGGTTGAGTAGCTCAAAAAATACGGCACATACATCCGCACTTCATTCACCAAGTTGAGCTTTCCTTTGGCGACTGTCTCGCGTCGAAGAATACCGTACTCCTCGGCCAAATAGCGTGAGTCGAGTTCGGTAGGGTGCGTGAAGCGGAACGGAACGCACCCTTTGTGAAAGCGGGATTCTGCCTGAATCCGAAGCGGTGTGCTTCACGCACCCTGCGAGATCACTTCCAGGACCGGTCGAGCGTGCGGTAGTTGATGGCTTCGCTGAGATGGGCGGACGTAATCTTGTCGCTTTGGTCGAGGTCCGCGATCGTGCGGCCGACGCGCAGGATTTTGTCGTGTGCTCGGGCGGAGAGGCCCATCTCTTCCATCGCCGACTTCAGCAGCGATTCGGCGTCGGGTTCGAGCTTGCAGAACTTGCGGATTTGCGACGGGGCCATGCGGCCGTTCAAACGGAACGAGCCCTGGCCGAAGCGGCGTTGCTGGACCTCGCGTGCGGCGACGACGCTGGCTTTCATCATCGCGCTCGTCGTGCCGGTCGTTTGATCAGACAGCTCGCGGAACGGGACGGGCGGGACTTCGATGTGAATGTCGAGTCGATCCAAGAGCGGCCCGCTGATGCGCGACGTGTAGCGTTCGATTTGCAGCGGGTTGCAATGGCATTGGCGGCGCGGGTCGCCTCGATAACCGCACGGGCACGGGTTCATCGCGGCCACCAGCATGAAGTTGGCCGGAAACGTGAGA
>JAYUFI010000888.1:0-3648 GCA_043738805.1 Planctomycetaceae bacterium
CATACCCGCCCGGCCCCTCGGAGAATTTCAGAAACGCTCGGTCCCCGTAGGTCGAGTAGCCGTCGGTCACGCGGTCGCGGTTGAACCAGTAGAAGTTCTTGTCGTTGACTGCATCTCTCAGGCCCTTCAACTGGCTGGCTCTGACGATCAATTCTGGGCCGCCGAAGAGTGTTAGGTACGCCTGCGAACCCACAACGCTGTCGCCAGCCTTGTTGATATGAACGCCATTGATCGTCATTTGGTCGGCTTTGACAGCGAATGATCCAAATGACTTCGGCAGATGAATCATCCCGTCAGACCGGTGGGTGGTCGCCGTCGGCGTGAAGAGATCAACGAACCTCGCGCCGTTGGCCTTGGCAACCTCGCTCATCGCGTCCGAGTACACCTTGAGCCGCGCGTTGGAAGCGGCGACGGCCTCTTTGCCGGGCAGGTTGGGATCGTCGATGAACTCGTGAGCGATGGGTGAGAACAACACGAGCTTCGGAGCCGACTTGCCGTTGTACTTCTGCGCGAGCGTGTGCTTGATGAACTCTTCGACGTTCTTCTTAAACGCCGGTAAGCCCTCTTCGCCAGCGAAGGATTCGTTGTAGCCGTAGAAGGCGAAGATCACGTCAGCTTTGGTGTTGGTCAGCTCGAAGCGATTCTCACGGACCTTGTCTTTGTCGCGCGGCGACAGCTTGGCCGGCTGCGGACAGGGAGCGACACCGCTCAGCCACTCATCCTGCGAGCCAAACGACATCGACCGCATCCGATGATTCGGATTCTGCCATCCATCAATCTCGTCGCCAGAATAGCCAAGGTTGCGGAAGACCAACTCATGCTCCGGAAACCGAGCGTGAATCAGCGTCTCCAACCAGCCGAAATGCTGCATCCGCTCGGCCAACGTGTTGCCGATGATGCAAATGTGGTCTCCCTTGTTGAGAGCCAGTGGCGAATCTTCGGCCTGAACCGCAGCCGTCCAACCAGCCATCACAACAGACAACACCAAACCGGTGAGCAGAGACCACTTCATAAGAAATTCCTTGAGCGTAATTCGGATACGAAATCTTGGAGGGGCGTATTCGACCGTCTGAAGCGACGAGGCTCAAGGATGTGGCCGTGAAATACCTGCGGACGAATGACAAGAGGTCGAGCACTTCAATGTCGTCGAGCCACTCGAAGGCTCGACGATTCCGGTTACGAAGAGGTTGTCAAAATTTGAAGTAGGACGGGCACTCTTGCCCGTCTTTCCCGCGAACTAACGGGCAAGAGTGCCCGTTCTACGTTGAAACATTTACAGGCTCGGAGAGACCGGTCTCCTTTCTTTTGCCGTTCGTCATTGGCTAGGTTTTCGTCTGGACACTCACGAGCCAAACGGGCTGTAATCCCGCCCCTTCCGAATGGCTCAGAGGCATTCGGGGTTCTGTTTCAAGGATGAATCAGCCGTGGATCAGCTTGCTCGCTTATTGCCCTACGTTTGGCGCAACCGCTCGAAGGTCTATTTGTCCTTCTTCTTTGCGGTAGTGGTCGCAGTCTTGTGGGCGGCCACGATTTCGATGTCGTTCTTGGTCGTCAAAGTGCTGCTGCAAGGTCAGAGCTTGAACGATTACGTCGCGGCAGAAATCAACGAAGCTGAGGTCGCCATCAAGGCGGCTGAAGTCCACATGATGAAGCCGAATCAACCGTTAAAACAACAGAACCGTGATCGCTCGGATTTGAGTGCCGCTTCTGATCGCTTGGTGGTTTTGCATTGGGTGCAGAAGCGCGTGATGCCGTGGGTTCCGAGCGACCAGTTCGACACGTACGCTTTGATCTTGGGTGTCCTCATCTTTGCGACTGTGCTCAAAGACGCGGCGATGTTTATTCAAGAAGTGCTCGTCGGCAGCGTTGTGGAACTCGCGGTGATGGCCTTACGCAAAGATTGTTTCCGACACGCACTGCGGCTCGATTATCAAACGCTGTCGCTCAAAGGGAATTCGGAGTTGATGTCGCGGTTCACCAACGACATCAGTTTGGTGGCGGATGGCCTGAGCCTGCTCGGCGGGAAAATCATTCGTGAACCGCTCAAAGCAATCGCCTGCATCATCGGCGCGTTTTATGTGAACTGGCATTTGACGATGCTCTCGCTGGTCTTTGTTCCGTTGATGGCGGCGGCCTTTCATCGCTATGGCAAGCTGCTGAAGCGAGCCAGTCATCACATGATGGAACGGATGTCGCGAATCTACAAATCGCTGGAAGAGACCTTCGACGGTCTGAAGATCGTCATTGCCTACAACGGAGCCAGACGCGCACGGCAGCGGTTCCATCGCGAAAACAAAGACTATTACCACAAGGCGATGAAGGTCGTGCGGATCGACGCGCTGACGAATCCAACCACCGAATCATTGGCCATGTTTTCGGTCTGTTTGTCGTTGTTGCCAGGAGCTTATCTCGTACTGCGTCACACCGATTCGATCTGGGGCATCAAGCTCGCTTCGCAGACGATGGAGATCGGACAACTCTCAGTCTTATACGCCTTGTTGGCGGGAACGCTCGATCCCGTCCGCAAGCTGTCATCGGTCTATACGAAGTTGAAACGTGCCGGTGCCGCGACCGAACGAGTCTTTCAAATGATGGACTGGAAGCCGCTGATCAAAGATCCGGTTCAGCCACAACTCATGCCGAGACACTCGCAGTCGATCTCTTTCAAGAAGATTGTCTTCAAGTACGCCGCGTTGACCGAAGCGGTCGATCGTCCGCCGGCGCTCAACGATGTGACGCTAAAGATTCTTGCAGGCGAAGTGGTCGTCGTGGTCGGTGAGAACGGCAGCGGCAAATCAACCTTGGTCAATCTGCTACCACGCTACTACGACCCGAATGGTGGATCGGTGTTGATCGACGGCATCGACATTCGCAACGTGCGACTGCGCGATCTTCGCAGCCAAATCGGCGTTGTGACTCAAGAGACGCTGCTGTTCGATGACACAATTTACGAAAATATCCGCTACGCCAAACCAGGTGCGACGCCAGACGAGATTCTCGCCGCTGCCGAAAAAGCGCACGTGCCGCGATTCTTCGATCAACTTCCCGAAGGCTTCGACACAAAGGTCGGCCCGCGCGGTTGCCGACTTTCCGGCGGGCAGCGTCAGCGAGTCGCGCTGGCTCGCGCTCTGCTCCACGATCCGGCAATTCTGATCCTCGACGAAGCGACCTCCGCCGTTGATGCTCAAAGCGAAACGATGATTCATCAATGCCTCGGCGACTTCGTGAAAGGCCGCACGGTGTTTCTCATCACGCATTCGGTGACGCCGCAGATTTTGGAATTTGCGACCCGCATCGTCGTGATGGAACAAGGTCGGCTCCTTGCCACCGGCTCGCACGACGATCTGCTGCAGGCCTGCTCCGCCTATCAACGTCTCTACAACGCTCAGTCATCCAGCCGAGGCGGCGACAGCATGGCTGAATTCCAACTGCCGCCACCAAAAGACGACGAGACCAATACGTCTGCCTCACATTCCGAAGAGCCGCAGCTCATCAAATTCGCGAAGGCAAACGACGTTGCAGAGGACAGCATGGCTGCGAAAATTCAGCGACGAAAATTGAGTTGATCAACAAGATTGTGGCGCGACGCTCCGCGTCACGCTGCGGAATTTTCGTAGGGTAGGCGGCTCGCCTGCCACATTGTTCTCT
>JAYUFI010000889.1:0-25418 GCA_043738805.1 Planctomycetaceae bacterium
CTGCGTCCCTTCGATCGAGTTCAGGAAGTTGACCGGGATCGACTCGACTTTCATGCCGCGCATTTCCAGCGCGATGTCGATCAGGTCGGCGTGCTCCTCGCCCATGCCGGCGATCAGGCCGCAGCAAAGTTCCATGCCCGACTCACGCACGGTTCGCAGCGTGGCCAGCCGGTCGTCGAACGAATGCGTCGAGCAAATCTGCTCGTAGAACCGGCGGCTCGTGTTGAGATTGTGATTGATGCGATCGACGCCGGCCGCTTTCAACGTCATCGCTTGCTCCGACGTGAGCAGGCCCAAGCAACAGCAGATGTGCAGACCGTGCTCGTCTTTGATTTTCTTGACGACGTTGGCGACGTGCGCGACTTCGCGATCCGACGGGCCGCGACCGCTGGCCACGATGCAGTACGTCCGCGCCTGCAAGCTCGCGGCGGCGGCGGCACCTTCCATCAGCTTCCGCTCGTTGAGCATCGGGTAGCGCGAGATGTCCGCCTCGGAGTCGATGTTCTGCGAGCAATACCCGCAGTCCTCCGGACAGAGGCCGCTCTTGGCGTTCTTCAAATAATAGAAGTGAACCTTGTGCCCGAAGTACTTGAGCCGAATCCGAAACGCGGCGGCGATCATCGCCGGGACGCCGTCGTCTGGAGCGGTCAGAATTGAAAGCGCTTCATCACGAGTCACTTCGCCGCCAGCGAGCACGCGGTCGGCGAGAGAGTTCCAGTCGAGGCCATTCAAAATTGGTTGCGTCGAATTCATTCGTCTCTTTCATCCGTTTTCAGGAGTTGATCATTTTCAAAGGGGCGCAGTCTAGCGGGCAAAATCGTGGAAAAGACAGTGAGTCTCGGCAGTGGTTTTTCGGGGAATATTGTGGTGCGATGCTCCGCGTTGCAATTTACGACGCGGAGCATCGTGCCACACTATTCCGGCTTCGTCGTCAGGTGAACTTCGCCATCGTTTCTTGCGAATCCGTGGCGGTTCACGACAATCCCCGATTCGCGACTGCGACTGCTGTTAAAGCTCACGGAAGAAAATCGGAGAATTGTTGCTCGTGGCCAAGAAGAAATCGTCTGCCTCTGCTGCTGCGGTTGCCGTTGCGGCTGTTGTTGGCTCGCCTGCTGACCCGGAAGTCCGTGTGGAAGAGGTCACTCAGGAAATCGGTCGCTATCTGTGGGAGCACCTGCATCGCCGCAAGGCCTCGATCTTTGAACGGCGTTGGTGGGACGACCGTATTCTTTCTTGGGCGATGGCGGACGAGTCGGTCAAAGTGCAGATGTTTCGGTTCGTCGATGTGTTACCGCGGCTAAAGACGCACGAATCGGTCGCTCGACATCTTCAAGAATACTTCGTGGAAGTGAGCAAGCACTTGCCGGGAGCGGCTCGGTTGGTGCTCGATTGGGCCGAACCGAATACCGTCCTTGGGCGAGCACTCGCCGTGAATGCGCGATCGAATGCGACGCGCATGGCGCAACGATTCATCGCCGGTTCGACGGTCGATGAAGTGCTGACTGCCGTCGCGAAACTGAGAAAACAGCGGTTCGCCTTCACGCTCGACCTGCTGGGCGAAGCGACAATTTCGACCGAGGAATCAGACGCCTATCAGCAGCACTACTTGAAATTGATCGCTGGCCTCGCTGAGCAAGTGAATCAATGGCCGGAGGACTGTCAGTTTGACTGCGATCAGAGCGGTGCGATTCCGCGCGTCAACGTCTCATTAAAGCTGTCCGCCTTGTGTAGCCACTTCCGTCCGGTTGATCCACAAGGGACGACCGAAGAAGTGCTCTCGCGTCTGCGACCGATCTTGCGAGCGGCTCGCGAGCACGGTGCCTATGTGCATGTCGATATGGAGCAGTATGCCTACAAAGATCTGACGCTCGACATCTTCCAAAAGGTTTTGATGGAAGATGAGTTCCGCGACTTCGCTGATGTTGGCATCGTCTGCCAAGCCTATCTGCCCGATGCCGAAAGTGACTTACAGCAGTTGCTCAAGTGGTCGAAAAAACGCGGCACGCCGATCACCGTGCGGCTCGTGAAGGGTGCGTACTGGGACTACGAAACGGTCTCCGCCGGCCTCAAAGATTGGCCGGCCCCGGTCTTTCAAGAGAAGTGGCAATCGGACGCGAACTTCGAGCGGCTCGCGCGACTGTTGATGGAGAACTACCAACTGCTGCGGCCCGCGCTGGCGAGCCACAACCTCCGCAGTTTGGCTCATGGCATCGCCTGGGCAAGACAACTCAAGGTGCCGATCGAAGCGTATGAAATCCAAATGCTGTATGGCATGGCGACCGAACAAGCGCAGCTCTTCGCCGAGATGGGACATCGAGTTCGCATCTACACGCCATTCGGCGAATTGATCCCCGGTATGGCGTACCTCGTCCGCCGCTTATTGGAAAACACGAGCAACGATTCGTTCCTGCGACACAGCCTGACCGATCACGTCTCCGTCGAAGAGTTGATGCGACCGCCGACACGCAACCTCTCGGCGAACGGGGCCGCGTCAGCCCCTCGGTCACTCGACGATGCCGCGCAACACCCGGCACCTGACGCCGACTCAAACGACGCCCCCAACAACGAACCACTGACCACAGACAACGGACCACGCCCCATGTTTCGCAACGAACCTCCCACCGACTTCAGCAAAGCCGCGAATCGCAAGGCGTTTCAGGACGCGCTCGATGACGTCGGCACTCAGTTTGGGCAAGAACATCCGCTCGTCATCCGTGGGCGAGTCGTTGAGCCGAAAGGCTTCTTGATCTCGTCGAACCCGTCGCATCGCAGTCAAATGATCGGAAAGATTTCGTCCGCCTCCCCGGACAATGTCGAAGCGGCGGTGCTGGCTGCGAAGGAAGCCTTTCCAGAATGGTCACGCATTGAAGCGAAGTATCGCGCTGAGTATCTCGACCTGATCGCTCGGCACCTTCGCGATCGACGTTTTGAATTGGCCGCGTGGGAAGTGGTCGAAGTCGGCAAGACGTGGGAAGAAGCGGATGCCGATGTCGCCGAGGCGATCGACTTCTGTCGTTTTTACGCCGAACAGGCCATCGCCATGATGCAGCCATCGCCATGCAATTTGTCTGGCGAAGAGAACAGTTATTTTTATCGCGCGCGCGGAGTCTGCGCAGTGATCGCTCCGTGGAATTTTCCGCTGGCGATTCTGACGGGGATGACCGTCGCTGCGCTCGCCACTGGCAACACGGTTGTCATCAAGCCCTCCGAGGAAGCTTCGGTCGTGGCAGCCAAATTCATGGACATTTTGATGGAGACCGGCTTGCCAGATGGAGTTGTTAATTTCCTTCCGGGAGTTGGCGAAGACATTGGCCCGGCACTCGTGCAAAGTCCGGACGTTGCCATCATCGCCTTCACCGGCTCACGAGCGGTCGGGCTGGAAATCAATCGGCAAGCAGCCTCGACCGATGCGCGGCATACCAGCGTCAAGAAGGTCATCGCGGAGATGGGGGGTAAGAACGCGATCATCGTTGATGATGATGCGGACCTCGACGAAGCGGTGCTCGGTGTCGTGCAAAGTGCGTTCGGTTATTCGGGTCAAAAGTGCTCAGCCTGCTCGCGAGTCATCGTTCTGGAAGGGGTCTACGAGTTGTTCCTCGAACGCTTGGCCGGAGCAGTGAAGAGCTTGACGCTCGGCCCCGCCGAAGAACCCGGCACGACGATCGGGCCGGTCATTGATGATGAAGCTCGCGAGCGAATCACTGAGTTCATCGAGATGGGCCGCGCGGAATTCCGAGTGGTCGTGGCGGGCGAAGTCCCCGCGAAACTGGCTAAGGACGGCTACTACGTCGCTCCGCATGTCTTCGCGGATGTTGCTCCGAGTTCTCGGTTGGCTCAAGAAGAAATCTTCGGTCCTGTCCTGTGTGTGTTCAAAGCCAAAGACCTCGGCGAGGCGATCGGCATTGCCAACAACACCGACTACGCCCTCACCGGCGGCCTCTACAGTCGCAGTCCTGCCAACCTCGCGCGAGCCCGACGCGAGATGCAAGTCGGCAATTTGTACCTCAACCGCCCGATCACCGGCGCTCTCGTGAATCGACAGCCCTTCGGCGGCTACAAACTCAGCGGCATCGGCACCAAAGCCGGTGGCCCTGACTACCTGCACGAGTTCGTTATCCCAATCAGCGTCACCGAAAACACGCTCCGACGAGGTTTCGCACCGAAGACGGAATAACAACGGGACCGTTTTTCGCAAGTGCTTTATTTAGGCGAATGGCCAGTAAAAATTGACCCGTAGGACGGCCACTCTTGGCTGTCTCGCGACAGACGGGCAAGAGTGGCTGTCCCACTTTCAGGTCACTGAAGACTTGCCGCCCGTCCTACGGTCTACTTTCAATCTTAAGTGACAAGGCGGTCTCGCTCACAACTTGTGTGTCGCCATCCATCGCTCCGATCGCGCGGAACTTGAGCTTGAGGATTTGAGGCAGCTTCAACGATGAGTCGATCTGCACGCTGATCTCGGCGTGAGATTCTCCTGCGGCGATCGACGCCGGAATAGCGGTGATGCCCGCAGGCGGGTCGATTAACTGGATTTGCATTGAGCCGGAGAAGTGTGAGGTGCGGTCGAGAGCCAGCGAGCAAGTGATCGTGCTGCCAGGTGGAGCCGTGAGTTCGCGCAGAACACTGCGAAGCTTCACGACGGTCGGCAGTGTGCGAATCATGCAACGCATCGTCGAGACGACCAGCAGCGTTTGCGTCTGTCCGAACTTGTCGAGGAACTCGACGTGCCCTTGAGCGTAGACGTTGGAGTGAGCTTGCACGTTGATGTGCATCGTCTCGGGGAGATTCAGCGGGAGCATGAATTGTGATTGAGTCGGAGCGACGGTGATTTCGGGGATCTCGATGCCGTCGAGGCATTTGATCTGTCGATCGGCGACCTGCAAATGAATCGGGCCGTTGAAACCGTCGAGCCGTTCGACCTCCATCAAATACGGGTAGATCGTGCCGCGGTGCGCGTACTGGTACGCCTCGTTGCAATACAGCTTGAAGACCGGCTTGTGAACGACGGTCAGTTGCACGTGATCGACTTCGCTACTGCCGAGACCGACACCATCGACATCGTGGGCCAAGTGCGTCACCTGCGCCTGACGCTCAATCGTTTTGCCGTTGATCTCGACCTTCCCTTTGATCTTCAATATCACGTCGCATGAACGAGCCTCCGCGTCCGCGATGAACGCCAGCTTCGCGGTCGGCTGATTGGCGGCGACTTGTTGGCCTTCGATTCGGACACCTTCGGGCAATCCGTCAACGATCAATTCGACTGATCCAGCGAAACCGCCTCGACGGTCAACGGCCACGTCGACATCGACTCGCCCCCCTTGCACGACGTTGATGACATCAGCCTTCAGAGAGAGGGCGAAGTCAGGCACGGCCTCGCACACCGTCAGGCGATAGATGAACTCAGGCCCGCCGCGAATCCCTTGTTGCAGATCGCGAAGTCGCAGCCAGTATGTGCCGTCAGCAGGTGCTCGCCACTCGATGCGGGTTGTGCCGCGAACGGTTTGCACCGCGCTTGCAGACGCGAGCACTCCGCCGTTTGCATCCGTCACCGCGACGATCGGCAATGATGGAGACCAACGCGGCTGAGGCGAACACTCGATTGTCAGCGACACGTCCTTGCGGCAGGTGAGACGAAACCAGTCTTCGTCGTTGGTTGTTTCAAACTGACCATTCATGACCGCTGGCCACACGAGTTCTGTGGCCGACTCGCGCGAATCGTTTCCTTCGATCTCTAAACTTTCCGACAGATCTCCTACGGCAAATGGCAGGGAGTTCGTTCCGGCCGGCCCTGGTGGAGAAAAGAACTCGCTGACGGTTGCTGGGAACGTCACGCTTTCGCGCAGGATTCGCGGCGGCCCTTCACCGGTGAGCGCGAAGAAGTTGATCTCGCTCGTTGTGCCGCCTTGGCCTCCAGACGGGAATGCGTATCGGACGAGCGGAGCCGTGGACAGCGTGACGCGGTACACAAAACTGGGACCGCCACGGAAAGTGACGTTCGAGATCAACAGCCGATACTCGCCCGATACGGTGGCTCGAAACGCCAGCACGGGGTCGGCTCCGATGCGCACATCGTCTGCTGCAACTCGATGACCGTCGGGGCCGATCACTTGAACGATCGGGTCCAGCGCGGACCCCAGTCGCGCGGCGGCCACATCAACACGCACGACCTCACCCGCTTTCGCGTCGAAGCGAAAGTAATCGAGATCACTCTCACCAGCGATCTGGCCATTGACCGTCGTCGGCATCTCGACTCGTTCCGCTTCCGCCGGAAGCGAGTTCGGTTCTGTCTCGATGAACTCCGGCAGATCGCCCACGATGAAAGGCCGCGCTCCGGTCCCGCCGCGAGCACAGCTCAATCGCCAGAGCTTCACGCCCAGCGGAGCATCGGCCGCGATCTTCAACTGCGACTGCCATTCCTTGGGATAGGTGATCTGCTGCTCGCCCGGCTTGCGTCTCGGCGATGCAGCGTATTGCCCTGTCGTGCGATCGCCCAACTCGGTGGGAGCCGTGATACCGTCGCCAAACATTCGAAACCGCGTCTTCGGCGGAAGGCACTCACCGCCAACTCGGACATCCACGCGCGTGCCGCGCCGTCCGCCGGCGGGGAAGATGTGCGTACTCGCCGGTTCGGTCGTGACCTGTTGGGCAAACGTGAAGTCAACAAAGAACAGGAAGTCGAGAACAACGACAACAAGAGCTTGTGAGGTTCGCATTTGAGTACTCCACCGATGGGGGGTCTGCACGCGGATACTCTTCTCTTTCATTGCCAAGAATACAAGGTCTTCAAATTTCACTTCGGCCTCGCGAATGAGACGCGATGTTTGTTGAAATGGCGACGTGGAATTAGAGTCAGCGACCGATTTTAGCAGCCTGTTGAAAATCATGGTGGTTCGACGCTCCGCGCCGAGAGCGGCGGTCATTCACCAATGATTTTGCTGGCCGTTCACGACACCGAGCGTCGTGCCACAATTCTTCAACAGGCAGTTCGGCTCAAAATGAACTTTGAAGACCTCTCTTCTGAGCGATCCACAACAGATGCGATCGGTGATGTCGCGGCAGTGGTTCGATCGCGGTGGGTGGCCACTCCGCAAGTCGGCATCATTTTGGGGACCGGCTTGGGCTCGCTGGCGGATCACATTACGGTCGAATCGGCTTGGAGATTTGATGAGCTGCCGCACTTCGCTCGCTCGACGGCGGACGGGCATCGGGGCCGATTGTTGTGCGGCACTCTGGACGGAGTTCGGGTCATCGCGATGGATGGCCGCTTTCACGCTTATGAAGGTTATTCGCCGCAACAGATCACGTTTCCAGTGCGAGTCATAGCCGCGCTGGGGGCACAATTTTTGATCGTGTCAAACGCGAGCGGCGGCTTGAATCCGTTACTGAGCTCAGGCGACATCATGCTGATGGACGATCATGTCAACTTGCTGGGAGCGGAGTTCGGTCGCTTCAGCGAGCGAGGCGTAGGACGGGGCTCCTGGCCCGTTCGCCAAGGTGTTTCGGACGGGCCAGGAGCCCCGTCCTACTACTCGTCGCGGCTGTTAGAACTCACCGAACGTGTCGCCGCGTTGGAACAGATCGCGGTGCGACGAGGCACCTACATCGCAATGCTCGGTCCCAATTATGAAACACGAGCCGAATATCGTTGGCTGCGATCGCTGGGAGATGTCGTCGGGATGTCGACTGTTCCTGAAGTGCTTGTGGCAAAAGAGATCGGCCTGCCGGTGATTGCGTTTTCAATGGTGACGAACGTCTTTCGTCCCGATGAGGTTCAACAAAACAGCAGCGAAAATGTCATCGCCGCCGCGTCAAACGCTGAACCGAAACTGCGACGCTTGGTGACTCGCTTGCTGAATGAATGGCAGAAAGACCGAGGTCACGAAGATACCAGCACGACGCGCCAGCGAGTGGTCGCGACGGAACCACTCGCTGGCGCGTCGTGCTGACATGTCTAAAACCCTCGATCAAGAACGGCCCCTGTCATGATGAATCCGACTCAACTGATTGCTCGCAAACGAGACGGTGGCGAACTTACGAACAAAGAGATCGCTTGGATCATCGACGGTTACGTGAGCGGTCAGATTCCTGAGTACCAAATGGCGGCGATGTTGCTCGCCATTTATGTGCGTGGGCTGACAAATGCGGAGACGGCGGCGCTCACGGAGAGCATGTTGCGATCGGGAGTGACGCTCGCCTGGCCGGACTCGTCTCTGCCGCGTTTGGACAAACATTCGACAGGCGGCATCGGCGACAAAGTTTCGTTGCCGCTCGCGCCGTTGTTGGCTTGCTGTGATGTTTGCGTGCCGATGTTGTCGGGACGCGGACTCGGCCCGACAGGTGGGACGCTCGATAAGCTCGAATCTATCGCTGGCTTTCGGACGAACTTGTCGCTCGCTGAGATTCAACGAACGACCTCGGACATCGGTTGTGTAATCACCGGCACGACGCCGGAATTGGTCCCCGCCGATCGACAGCTTTATGCGCTCCGCGATGTGACGGCGACCGTTCCGTCGGTGCCGCTGATCACGGCCAGCATCATGAGCAAGAAGCTGGCGGAGGGCTTGAATGCGTTGGTGCTCGACGTGAAGTTCGGTTCGGGCGCGTTCATGAAGTCGGTCGAGATTGCTCGTGAACTGGCGATCGGAATGGTCGCGGTCGGACAACGCATGGGCGTAGCGACGACCGCGTTGCTGACAAACATGAATCAGCCGCTCGGACGAATGGCTGGAAACGCGGTTGAGGTGGAAGAGTCGCTCGATATTCTTCGCGGAGATGGGCCGCGCGATCTGCGAGAACTCGTGATTGCACTCGGTGCTGAAGTCTTGGTCTCTGCGAACCAAGAGGCGTCGCTCGCCGCCGCGCGAGCACGCCTGATCCGCGAACTCGATTCAGGCCGCGCATTGGAACGATTCGAGAAGATGGCGATGGCACAAGGCGGACGACTGAATGTTCTGCGACCGATCGCGCCGGCTCATAATCTCTGTTGCGATCGTTCTGGCTTCGTCACGGCAATTGATACCGAAGGACTCGGTTGGATCATCATTGAACTTGGCGGTGGTCGGCAGAAGCTGACCGACTCGATCGACCACAGCGTGGGACTCGAAATGCTCGTGCGGCTCGGCGAACCGGTCGAGACAGGACAGCCGTGTGTGCGCGTCTTCGCCACGAGAATTCAGTTTGAACAAGTCGCCTCACGCTTGTCCGCAGCACTCACAATCGGTGACGATTGCTCGCCACCATCGCCGCTGATTTTGGAACGGATCGGAGCGTAAGCTCGGTTTTGTTCCAATCGACACAAACCCCACTGAGCTTGCCTCAGTGGCTAGCGGGCTTTTGCACTACGTGATGCGGCATTTCTGATGAAAGCATTCGTAGTGCAGAAGCCCGATTCCACCGAGGCAAGCTCGGCGGGGGTTGCGTCAGTCTCAAGTTGATTGTCAATCCCGGAAACACCGCTCAACAAATGCTGCACGACCCCGACAAACTTTCTGACGCTGGTTTCATCCGCGTGCGCGCGGCGCGTGTGCATAACTTGCGGGGCGTGGACGTCGATATTCCGAGGCAGAAGCTGACGGTCATTACGGGTGTGAGCGGCAGCGGGAAGAGTTCGCTCGCGTTTGACACGATTCATGCGGAGAGTCAGCGGCGGTATCTCGAAAGCTTGGCGGCTCAGACGCGGTCGCGCGTCGGGACTTGGCAACGGCCGGACGTCGATGTCATTGATGGGCTGCCGCCGACGATTAGCGTTGGTCAGTCGTCAGGGGCAGCCTCGATGAGAAGCACGCTGGCGACGACGACGGAGATTTTGGATTACTTGCGGCTGCTGTTTGCTCGCTGTGGACAGGCTCATTGTCCGCAGTGTGCGAAGCCGTTGTCGGCTCGCACGTCGCAGGAAATTGTCGAGCAGATTCTGTCGTGGGAATCGGGCCGCAAGGTGATGATCTTGGCTCCGTTGGTACGTGGCCGAAAAGGGGCGCATCGCGATGTGTTCGAGTCGATTGCGAAGTCGGGCTTCGTCCGCATTCGCGTGGATGGCGAACTGCTCGAAGCGTCTCAACCGCCGACGTTGGCCAAAACGAAGAGTCACACGATTGAAGCGATCGTCGATCGCATCGTGGTGAAGGCAGGCTTGGAAACTCGCTTGCGTGAGTCGGTGGAGTTGGCATTGAAACACGGCAACGGCACGTGCGTGTTGTGTGTGCAAACCGGCTCGACGTGGGAAGATCATGGCTATAGCAGCCGTTTTGCGTGTGCCGATTGCGGAGTCAGTTTTTCCGAACTAGAGCCGCGATCGTTGAGTTTCAACAGTCCGCACGGTGCGTGTCTTGCGTGCCGTGGGTTGGGCGTCTCAGTCGATGCGGATGAAACAGATCACGAGACGATCGTGGCTCGGCAAAGCGAGCGGCAACAACTTTGTCCCGACTGCGGCGGTTCGCGAGTGAATGAATTCGCTCGGCATGTTTCGTTTCGCGATCTGACCTTGCCGCAGTTCTTGTCGCAGACGGTGAGCGAGGCCGCCGCGACCGTGCGTCAGTGGAGTTCCACGAACGGTAACGGCAATGATGAGTCACCAGAATCAACTCAGCGAGTGCTCGAACGGACGCTCCCCGCGTTGCAAAGTCGGCTGGAATTTTTGATTCGAGTGGGAGCGGACTATCTCTCGCTCGATCGACCGACACGGACGCTGTCGGGCGGTGAGTTTCAACGCGCGCGGCTCGCCGCGTGTTTGGGATCGGGGATTGTCGGTGCGTGTTATGTGCTCGACGAACCAACGGTCGGCCTGCATTCCAAAGATACCGAGGCGATGACTCAGACGCTGTTTGCTCTCCGAGATCAGGGCAACACGGTTGTCGTCGTCGAGCACGATCCGGACGTGATGCGGCAAGCCGACTACTTGATCGACTTGGGACCGGGTGCCGGAGCGGACGGCGGACAAATCATTTCTTGTGGAACACCGACGGAGGTCGCGAACGACGAACGCTCAGTGACCGGACGGTTCCTGCGACCAAGTCATCACGAAACACCGACATGTAACCCGAAACGTGAGCGAGGGTGGACGCTTCAAGAACCTCCCGAATCGGTCTCCTCTAAGCCGTCTGATTCAACCTCTCTTGAGCAGGGCGAATCGAGGTTCCGTGAAACGTCTGCCCTCGCTGACGCTTCGGGTTACATGGCAGACGCGACTCGCTGGCTGAGCCTCAACAACATCAGCGTTCACAACCTGCGCGACGTGACGTTGCGAATTCCGCTCGGCAAGTTGACGGCGATTACCGGCGTAAGCGGCTCTGGAAAAACGTCGCTCGTGCATCGTGCGTTCGTTCCCTTTGTGCGAACGAACCTTGCCGATCGAAGTGTCACCGAATTCGGAATTTCACGGCTCGTTGAAGTGACGCAGGCTCCGATCGGACGGACGCCGACGTCAAACCCGGCGACGTACTCCGGTTTGTGGGATGAGATCTGCAAGCTGTTCGCTCAGATGCGTGAGTCGCGTTTGCGCGGCTTTCGCGCGAGCCGATTTCGATTCAACACGCCGAGCGGTCGTTGCAACGCGTGTCGCGGTCGCGGCGTGCAACGAGTTCGCTTGCAACTGCTCCCTGATGTGTTCGTGATCTGCCCGACCTGTCGCGGCGACCGGTTCAATGCGGCGACGTTACAAGTTCGATTTCGCGGGCTCACGGCGGCGGACGTGCTGCGACTGCGCATCGAAGAGGCTGCCGACATCTTCGCCAACTTGTCGCGAATCGCGTCTGTACTGCGCACATTCTGCGAAGTGGGGCTCGGCTATTTGCGACTGGGACAATCGGCCATGACGTTGTCTGGCGGCGAAGCTCAGCGCGTGAAACTGGCGACAGAGCTGAGTCGCGACAACATGGCCTCGACATTGTTTGTGTTGGATGAACCGACCACTGGTCTTCATCCTGCTGATGTCGAACGGCTGTTGAGCCTCTTGCGAAGACTCGTCGATGCAGGCCATACCGTGCTTGTAATCGAACATCATTTGGATGTGATCGAGCATGCAGACTGGATGATCGACCTCGGCCCCGACGGCGGCTCACGTGGCGGCCTGATCGTCGCGGAAGGAACGCCTCGCGAAGTCGCCATGACCGCGAACACGCATACGTCCCGCGCGTTACGCGAACGATTTTGAAGAGACACGGACTTCCTGCTGGCCTTGCAACCGGTCAGGGGTCTAGTGCTTTGTCGCAACCAAAGTTTCGAGTAGCTGGGGGCTCGCGTTGCTCGACCCCAGCCACCCAACCCGAAATTCAAGAAGTGACGAAGCACGATTGCTTGTTCTCGGTCATTCCCTGTGGCACTCTCGCCATCGCGTCATCCTTCGGAAACGTGGTGCAAATCGGCCTGAAGGAGTTGATAGAGCGCGTCGAGAGACTGCGGAATTACTTTGGTGTCGGCAATGATCGGCATGAAATTCACGTCGCCGTTCCAGCGTGGGACGATGTGCCAATGCAGATGACCGGGAAGTCCTGCGCCGGCAACTCGACCGAGATTCAAGCCGACGTTGAATCCTTCCGAACCCATCACCAGAGTCAACAAGGCCACCATCCGGCGAATTTGTTTTTGCAGGTCGAGTAATTCTGTGTCCGACAAGTCCGCAAGCGTTGCTTTGTGTTCGCGCGGTGCAATCAACAGATGGCCGTTATTGTACGGAAACCGATTGAGCACGATCAGCGAATGCTCGCTGCGATCGACGACATAGTTCTCGGCGTCTCGCAAGTCATCTCGATAGCGACACAGAAAGCAACCGGTCTGCGGCGGCTCAGGATTGCTCGATGCTGTCGCGTTCGAGGCAGTGGCCTGCGGGTCTTTGTCTACGGCGTTTGTGATGTAATTCAAACGCCACGGAGCCCACAGTTGTTGATGCGACACGATAGATTTTCTTTCGACTTTGCGATGTATTGTCGCGAGAATGTGATTTCGTTTTTGCCACCCGGTTTTCTGAACCGCGAGCAACCAACAGCCCGGTTGGAAAAACCAAGCTACGGAGTCAATTTCAAAACGCAGGCTGAGCGTTCTGTCCGGGAATCGCTGGAGGTTCCGGCAGTCCATTGACCAACGCAGAATGTGGTGGCGAAATCTGAGTCGGCGTGATCACGCCGCAAGACATGACGTATTGGACGGCTTGTTCCATTGTCATGTTCAAGTTGACGAGCTCGCTTTTCTTGACGTTCATCGTGTAGCCCGCGAACGGCAGCGGAGCACTTGGAATAAGAACGTTGACGAGCGGCTCACCGGCCGCTTGTGAGCACTCCAACATCGCTTCGCCCGTGACGAATGCCAGTGACCAAATGCCAGGCCGAGGATATTCGACCGCCACGACTCGATGATATTTGTGTTCGTGAGCCGCTAAGAAAAAGTCGGTGACGTGTTTCACCGCCGAATAAATCTCACCCACCAGCGGCACGCCCGTGACGAAGCTGCCGGTCTTCAACGCGATCCACGCTCCCAAACGATGCGTCACGAAACGGCCAATCGAATAGACCGCCGCAATCGAAATCACGACGGCCACGATCGTCAGATTGAACACGTTGGGAAAGAACCGAGTCGTCGTCAGATCCATGTAGATGCCGGTCGCAGTCTTCGGCATTTGAAACGGCCCGACTCGCTCAACCACTTCGCGATAGTCCAAATAGGGAACGGCATCGTCGCCAAAACGGAAAAAGCTCACGTCGTCCTTTTCCAAGCGTCGTCGAACCTCTTCGATGGTCTTCTCACGCGAAGCTGTGTCGGCCCTCGCGATCGCTTCGAGGAACTCGGTGCGCGCAGCCGACAACACAAAATAGTTGCGCTCACACTGCGGTAAACCAGGCAAGCCGTCAGGCCTGACCAGTCCGCTCACTGGGCGAACACGGTCGTTCTGAACGGCATGAGCGATGCCGTATCGAACCGCCGCGCTGATCGGCTGGATCACAAAACTGTTGATGCCATGCACAATCCAAATCAGGATCACCAACGTCAGGATCGGCGGGAGTGCGATCGCCAACCCACGCAAGAAAATTCGGGTCGCAGACAACGTCGGAGGAGTCCCCATTGCCGACGGTGAAACAGATGGTGAATTGGAAAGTGACATCTTGAGATTGACCAACAGTCGATGCCGAAAGCACAGAACGGAGGACGGAAACAACCGGTCGGAGTATAGTCGCCCCTCGTTCGTCTTCAAGCAGTTCTGGCGATCTTCGTTGATGACTACGTTCTTCAACGGAAGTAGCCCGGCGGGCTAATTTGCCAGCCGAGGAGGAAACAAACTCATGATGCAGCTCAAGGGACGCAGTTATCTCAACGGTGAGCCGATTTGCGTCAGCGTCGACGGCGAACGCATCGCTCGCGTTGATCCTGCCTGGCCGAAAGACGACGCGACCCAGTGGCCGTGGATCGCGCCCGGTTTGTTTGACTTACAGATCAACGGCCACAACGGAATCTGGTACGGCGATCCCAAACTCACCGCCGACCAAGTTCTCGAAACATTGCAGGCCCACTTCGCGTTCGGCATTACGCGACTTTGTCCCACGTTGATCACCGCCAGCTTTGAGGCGTTTGCTGCGGGCTTATCTGCCATTCGACAAGCGTGCGAAGCTGAGTCTTGGGCGAACAAGATGGTGCCTGGCATTCATCTCGAGGGACCGAACATTTCGCCGGAAGATGGGCCGCGCGGAGCACACCCGCTGTCGCAAGTCCGACCCGCTGATTGGAACGAGTTCAGGAAGCTACAAGAAATCTCCGGCCACAGAATTCGTTTGGTGACAATCGCTCCCGAAGCGGTGAACGCCGTTGAGTTCATCCGCCAAGCGGTCGCGTCGGGAGTCACGATTTCGATTGGCCACACGGGAGCGACTCCCGATCAAGTGACCGCCGCGATCGACGCCGGTGCGACGATGAGCACGCACCTGGGCAACGGTGCTCACGGGATGTTGCGGCGACACCCCAATTACATTTGGGAGCAACTCGGCGATCACCGATTGTTCGCCTGCTTAATCACCGACGGCCATCATCTTCCGCCGAGCTTTATTCGCTCGGTGATGCGCGCGAAGTCGTCATTGCACACGATCATCACCTGCGACGCCGCTGGCTTGGCCGGTTGCCCGCCGGGTGTTTACCAGATCGAATCGGGAGCAGTCGAAATTCTTGCCGAAGGGAAGATCGTCGTTGCCGCCAACCCGCAGTACCTAGCAGGCTCCGCTCAACTGACTGACGCCTGCGTGGCTCATGCAGTGAAGGTAGCCGGTATCTCCTTGCGAGACGCTTGGGATATGGCCAGTCGCAATCCCGCGCGCGCGTTGAAGTTTGAAGAGCACCGCCTCACACGCGGCTCGCGCGCGGACCTCGTCCTCTTCGACTTCGCCGGTCCTGGCGACGACATCCATATTCGTGCGACCGTCGCGGCGGGAGAACTGCGATTCGGAACGCTGTAGCGCACGCGGCCCGCGTGCGCTACATTGATGTCAGCCATCAACACTCAATCTCTGCATTTCATCAGTGAATGTCGCCTGCAAACAACGGTCATGTTCCAACACCGGCGCTTGCGAGCGTCTATGCGTCTTCCTAGCCTTCCGCCCTCATTAGTAACCCGAAGCGTCAGTGAGGGCGAGCGCTTCAGACGACGTTGAACTCGGAGCGATTTGAACCGGTCGCCCTCGCTGACGCTTCGAGCTTTTGAACTCTTCCTTTTTCACAACGGCACAGCACTCTTATGACTATCACGATCAATGTCGGCCACAGCCCTGATCCCGATGACGCCTTCATGTTTCATGCCTTGGCGAACGACAAAATCCCAACGGGGAATTACCGCTTCACGCACACGTTGCAGGACATCGAAACGCTGAACCATCGCGCGTTTCGCGGCGAACTGGAACTGACCGCCGTCAGTCTGCACGGCTATGCCTACGTCACCGACAAGTACGCCTTATGCGCGTGCGGGGCGAGCATGGGAGACAACTACGGCCCGATGGTGGTGGCTCGCGAACCGATGGGACTGGGCGATCTGCGAGGCAAGAAGATTGCGATTCCCGGCACACTGACAACCGCGTTTCTGGCGTTGAAATTGTGCCTCGGCGACACGTTTACTTACGAGGTACACCCTTTCGACGAGATTCTCAACATCGTCGCTGCGGGGAAGGCCGACGCGGGACTCATCATTCACGAAGGGCAACTGACGTTTCAAAATCAGGGGCTGCACTTGATCGTTGACCTCGGTCGCTGGTGGCACGACGACACCGGCCTGCCGCTACCGCTGGGAGGCAACGCGATCCGCAAAGACCTCGGCCAGAAAGGGATGGAAGAGGTCACGGTGTTGCTCAAACAGAGCATTCAATATGGACTCGATCACCGAGCGGAAGCACTCACTCACGCGCTGCAATACGGCCGCGACCTCGACCGCAGCCAAGCGGACAAGTTCGTCGGCATGTACGTCAACGATTGGACGCTCGACTTCGGCCCGCGCGGGCGTGAAGCAGTCGCATTGCTGCTGCGTCGGGCTTACGAAGAGCGGATCATTCCGAAACCGGTTGAATTGGAATTCATCGGGTAGATCAAATCGCAGCTTTTGACTCGCTTTTTTTCGATTGGACAATTGATGGCTTCAGCATCCTCGCATACCTACCTTCAATCTCTGTTCGGTCTCGATGGCCTGACCGCTGTCGTCATCGGTGGCACCGGCACACTCGGTGGTGCGTTTTGTGATGCGCTCGCAGGAGCCGGTGCTCACGTGTTCGTCGTCGGTCGCGACGAGGTCGATGGCAACTCGCGCGTGACGAGGATCAAGAACGCTGGTGGGAGTGCGGAGTTCTTTCGAGCCGACTCAACGAGCCGTGCTGACTTGGAAGCAATCGTCGCACATCTCGATCAGCATGGCCGCAGTTGCGACGTGCTGATTAATGGAGCGGGGACAAACTCACCGACTCCGTTTTTAGAGATCACCGACGAAGAGTGGGACCGCATCTTCAACGTCAACTTGCGAGCGTTGCGGCTATCGTGCCAAGTCTTCGGCAAGTTTTTGCTCGACAAGGGACGTACCGGTTCGATCATCAACATCGCCTCGCTCAGTTCGGTGATTCCGCTGTCGCGAGTCTTCACGTACTCAGCGTCGAAGGCCGCAGTGCTCAATTTGACGCTGAACCTCGCTCGCGAATGGGCGACGAAAGGAATTCGCGTCAACGCGCTGTCGCCGGGTTTCTTTCCCGCCGAGCAGAACCGCAAAGTGCTCACCCCCGATCGCGTCGAAAACATCATGCGACACACACCGATGAACCGCTTCGGTAATCCCGAAGAACTTGCGGGAGCCATCCTGCTGATGGCCTCACCAAAAGCGGGAAGCTTTATCACCGGCGAAAACATCGTCGTGGACGGCGGCTTCTTGGCGATGACGATTTAGTAACCCGAAGCATCTGCGAGGGCGGGTACTTCAAGAGACTTTGAATTCAGCGTTTTGCAGACGCTCGCCCTCGCTGACGCTTCGAGGTTACGAAGGCCACTAACGGAAGCCGCTCAGTCGTTGCATTGCGGGGACAGCACCGCTGCCGCAACACCACATCAGCGTTTCATTCGCGTTGCTGTTTGTCATCGAGCACTCACGGCCCACACTCGGACGGGTCTCTGTGACTTTGCGATGCTGCGAAATTTGACTCGCGCAGTTTCGCGACATAAAGAACTTCTCGTGCTCTCCGTCGCTCACGAATAGCTTTGATGTCACGTAACTAGCACGACGCGCCAGCGAGTGTTGAACCCCTCGCGAAATGCGACCACTCGCTGGCGCGTCGGGCTAGTTTTGAAACTGCTTCTGGTTATCGCGAGCGGCTCTCCCTCTCGAACGGCATTGGCGGCCGCGCTGTCCCTCCCTTTGAAAGAGCTGTAGGCCATGTACGACCGCCGACAACCTCCCATGCGCCGTTTCACGTTGACTCGCTTCGCACCCGAACGACGCGAAGATGAACGCCGAGACTCACCACGTTTTCCCGTCTCTGGCAGTGTCCGCTTTTTGCGAGCGACCGACGACACTCCCGATGTCATTGATGGCAGCATCGTCGAAGCCTCGCTGACAGGCATGAGAGTTGTGCTGGATCAACCCGTGTGCAAAGGCGAGCAATTGCTGGTTGAAGTCAGTTCGCATCTGCACGGCGGCTTCAACATCACTGCGCAAGTGATGTGGGTTGAAGTCGATTTCGATGACCAACACATCGCTGGCTGCGAGTTCTGCACGATTTTGTCGTTGAAGCAACGGGCGCAGTTGCAGCGGTTAGCGGAAGAGTCGCTGTGTGATGCGTAAGACTGTCACGAAGGAGCCCGATTTTTCAAATCGGGCCGTCTTGCTAGCCCGGCTTGAAAAACCGGGCTACAGAATCTTCCGTCCCTGCTTACCGATGAGATTGCCTTTCCGGTTCGATAGAGTGCCCGCCCTTGGCCACGACACTCTTTCACCGAACATCGAGAGGCACCTCCATGAGTAGCGTTCATGATTTTGGAGCGGCGGGCGACGGACAGACGGATGACACGGACGCTATTCGACATACTTTGACCGACGGCGAAGGATTGCTCGAATTTCCGCGCGGCGAGTACCGCATCACGAAGACGATCGTCGTCGATCTCACCAAGATCAGTCGAACCGCAATTCGTGGCAGCGGAGGCACGGCGAAAATCGTTATGGCCGGGCCGGGGCCTGCGTTCTTCTTTGTCGGTTCACACGACAAGTCTGCCGATCCGACTGGTTTCAAACCGGGCATCTGGCAACACGAACGGATGCCGCTGCTCAGCGACATCGAAATTAGCGGTGATCATCCGGAAGCGGACGGCGTACGGCTCGAAGGGGTCATGCAGCCGACGCTGACCAACGTGCTGATCCGCAAAGTGCGTCATGCCGTTCACATCACGAAACGCTCGCGGAATGTGCTCATCAGTCATTGCCACATTTATCAGAACACCGGCATTGGCGTCTTTCTGGATCACGTCAACTTGCATCAGACGATCATCACGGGCAGCCACATCAGCTACTGCCGGCTGGGAGGCGTGCGGATTCAAGGGGGCGAGATCCGGAACTTGCAGATCACCGGCAACGACATCGAATACAACAATAACCGCGCGATCGGCGTCCCTGGAGCTGATGCCGAACCGACCGCCGAAATCTACATCGATGTCGAAGAGGGCTCGGTTCGCGAGGGGACGATTTGCAGCAACACGCTGCAAGCGACCTACAGCCCCAACGGCTCGAACATCCGCTTCATCGGCAGCGGCACGAAAGGGAATCAGCGCGCCGGCATGTGGACGATCGCCGGCAACCTCATCGGCAGCCAAGCGATCAACATTCATCTGACGTCGGCGCTCGGTTTCGCCATTTCCGGCAACTACATCTACAGCGGCCACGAGCGGAACATCGTCATCGAAGGGTCACGCAGCATCGCGATCGGAGCAAACACGCTCGGCCACAATGCCGACTACGGCGACAAGGAACTCTCGACCGGCATCCGCTTCGTCGATTGCGAAGACTGCACGGTGACTGGGTTGATTCTGCAAGACGCGCTCGCCGGGCAAAACACCGTTGCGGGAACCGTGCAAACTCAGAAGGAAGGCTTGTTGGAACTGATTCGCTGCCGACGCATTAACCTCACCGGCTGTCAAATCTTGGAAGGCACGCCGAACGGAATCGTCCTCGATGACTGCCAAGACACGCTGATTTCCGCATGTTCGATCCTCGACAATCGCCCCACCAAATTGATGAAAGCGGCGATCGTCTGGCGAGATCCGAAGGAGTCCTCAAAGCGCACAGGAAGCGGCAACCTAATTCACGCTTGCCGCATCGGCAGTGGCACCGAGGGGATCCTCGTGATCCCGGCGACCGTGCGACAGTCGGAGAACCTCTTTGATTGAGCCGGTGCCCGATCCTAAAGCTGAAACTCATTCGCCGAAACAATATAAGTGCCCGTTGGTTCGCAGATAGATCTTATTGTCGACGATTGCGGGAGTGGCGAAAGTTTTTTCGCCGAACTCGGCGGTGTGCAGGATGCGCCACGTTTTTTCAGCGCTGACGACGGTGAGTCGGCCTTCTTCGTCGATCACAAACACCTTGCCGTCGCCGCCGATGGGGGAGCTGTAGTAATCCTCGGTCCCCGAAACGCGACCTTGCTTGAGATGCTTGCCAGTTTGAGCATCCAAAGTGGCAAGGATGCCACCGTCTTTCATCGTGAAAACGAGCCCGTCCATGAAGAGTGGTGACGAGCAAAACGGCACGAGTTTCGGCTGCTTCCAAAGCAAATGTGATTCAGTCGCCTCTCCTTTCGCACCGGGTTTGATCGCGATGACGAGATTCTTCCCTTGCTCGAATAACATGCGGAAATACTCGTACTCCCTCTCGGTGATTGAGCCGCTCTTGTCGCGGTCCACTTGCGGGAAACGTTTCTTGATGTCTCCTTCAGGGAGTTCATTTTCTTCGAGCGTGCCGTTGCCGTTCTTGTCGACATCTTTCTTGACCACCGCAAACGGTTCGACCGATATCCGCTCCGCATCGTCGCCACCTTGAGCCCAGCCGGCGACATAAAGCATGTTGTCGCTGCCGATCACCGGGCTCATACAGACGGCTCGCGAAATACCCCGCACGGTCCACAATTCTTTGCCAGATTCAAAGTCATAACCGATGACTCGCAGCGTCGCGGCAACCACAACCTGTCGCTGGCCGTTCACGGTCCAGATCACCGGAGTGCAATAGTTTCGAGGAAACTCAGAACGATCCGTCTTCCAAATCACAGACCCGGTTTGTTTGTCATACGCGGTGATGAATGAATCTTGATCGTGGTCCTGACACAGAATGACGCGGTCATCCACGATCTGTGGCGAGCTGCCCGCACCGAACTCGTTCTTGAATGGTCCCATCGGCACCTTCCAAAGTTCGTTGCCGTCGCGGTCGTAGCAAAAGAGTCCACACGAACCGAACAGCGAGACCACCCGATCTGCGTCCGCCGTCGGACTGCACTGAGCATGACTGCCGATACCATGAACTCGCTCAAACTTTTCGTGCGGAGCTTCTCGCTCCCAAAGAATTTTGCCGCTGGCTCTATCGAGCGCAATCGTCATCAACTTTTGTTCGCGTTCGCCAGTCACGTAAATGCGATCACCGACAACGGCTGGCGATGAATGGCCAGGCGGCAAGTCAATTTTCCAAACGACGTGCTTGTCTGGCCCAATCTCCGTCGGGAGTTTTGATCCTACCGCAGCCAGACCAGAACCGTTCGCACCTCGAAACCGCGGCCACGCTTCGCCTCCGTTACTGAAACCAACATAGGCCAAAACAACCAACACCGCACCAACCCAACGACGCATGAGACCGTCTCCTTGAAATTACCGATTGGACTTGCGACGGATTCTAGCGCAGTCAGATCAGGCTCTCCACTCGTAACGGGTTGTCGCAACGATTGGAGACGTTTCTTCTGAAGTGTTAAGCTGCGTCATCATACAGATGAGCGAAAGCTGTCCGGCCGCTCAACGAACACTTTCAAAAGATGAAGAACTTCAATATGTCCACCGTTCCCAATTCTGTTCCGATCGAAGTGACCTGCGCCCAAGTGAAAGCTCGGCTCGACGCCGGAGATAAGTTTGTCTTCCTCGATTGCCGTGAGCCGAACGAGCACCAGACAGTGTCCATCACTTCCTCGACGTTGTTGCCGATGAGCGAAATTCAGAACCGAGTTGGTGAGCTGGAACCGCAGCGTGAGGCGGACATCATCATCCATTGCCATCACGGAGGTCGCAGCCTACGCGTTGCGAATTGGCTCCGACAGCAAGGTTTTTCCAAAGCTCAAAGCATGTCTGGCGGCATTGATCAATGGGCCATTGAAATTGATCCCAGCTTGCCGCGTTATTAAGGCGCGATACTTCGCACACCTGAGCCCGGCACAAACTGCGTTGAGCTTGCCTCAGTGGTTTCAGAGTCTTTGCACTACGTTTTTCTGTTGATTGAATCCGCTCGTAGTGCAAAGGCCCGATTCCACTGAGGCAAGCTCAGTGGGGTTTGTGTCACGGCTCTCCGCTTACAACTGCAAACCCGCGCCACAGTTGGGGCACTGAGTTTCAACAGCGGCGACTTTGCCACCACAGTGCTCGCAGCGATTGAGTTCCAGTTGACTGGTGGAGGTGACGGACGTCGTCTCATGCAGCTTGCGGTCGATCTCTTGTTCAGCCAGAGAAAAGACTTTGTTGACCATGCGCGTGGTTCGGAAGCCCGCCAATATGGTTGAAACAAACACGAATCCGAACACCAGAAAGAAGACCACAAAGATGAATCCCATCGTGCCCACTCTTTTCGTTTCATTGAGTCCACGCGAAATGCGTGGAGCGACTTGATGTCTTGAGCGATTACGGATCAGGAGATTCGACGTTGATCGCGGGTTCTTGAGCCGCGTTTGGAACGTGTAGCAACAACTGCAACAGATAGAAGCCGGGAAAGAAATTCGGAGCCGAAGCGGATTCGGTCATCACCGCTTTTTTGGTTCCTGTGCGAAAGATCGAAAACGTTCCTTGATCCAAACCGTAGCCGTGATACTCGCTGTAGGGCAACGTCGTTGCGGCTTTGCGGCCAAGCAGACCGCCGGAGCGATATTCCAAGCCACCCTCCACGAAGGTCAAATTGTTCGTCCATTTGACGGTCTGCCCGGCGCTCAACCTTGCGGCCATGCGACCGGCGATCGCTCGCGAGATAAAGTCGCGCAACTCTTCCAGTGACGCATCTTCTCCTTGGACCGACGTATTGTAAGAAATCGGCCGAACGTTCGCTTCGGGCAATGGCTCGAACTTCATGTTGATGTGCGTGCCGACATACGCCCCGTTGTGATAGTGACGAGTGGCCGAGTACGTAAATGAGCCGGTCTCTGCGAACTTCAACTGCCGCTCGCCAAAAAGAGAGACCTTCATGACCCCGCGTTGCTGACAACGGAAGACCGATCGCTTCATCGCGAACGACGCATAAAGCAGACTCGCCGCCGAGGCCAGCAATAGTCCACCGATGACCTTCAACCCCGGATTTTTGTCGAACAACAATCCCAGCGAGGCCAAGCTCATGACAAATGCCACCAGTGCGAGAATCACACGAGTGACCTTCTTCGCACGCCGCTCGAAGAGAATTCGTCCCAAGCCCGGCCCATCGTCGGCCTCTTTCTTTTCAGATTCATGCTTGAGTTGTTCAGCCAACAAGAGCGGCAGCAAACAAGCGTTTTGCGAACCAGCCGGAAACTTTGCAAATGCGTCGTCCTGGCCGCGCCGCCAAACAGACATCTGATTGTCGAAGACGGCGCACTCAGTCAGATCAGACAAAGGAGCGCTGAGGTCGGCTCGATTGACGGTCACGTAAAACGAATCACCGTCCATCCACCAGCCGTCTCCTTCGATCGGCTCTTTCTGTTTCAGCGACGCCTCTAAGTTGATCCGCACGCGCTCCATCAAACGTCGCAAAAGATCGGCCAGCGGGTCCGCCGCTTCGATTGGAAATTTGTTCTGAAGCTCGATCGGTTGCGGTTCGTCGACAATCCACAAGCGGCAAGTCCGTTGAATTTGTTTGGCAATTCCGTTGGAGAACAGCTTTCTCTGCTCGAACGCGATCGCGATGACATGCTCATCATCAAACGGACGTTCGCCTTGCCGATCGGTGTGAACAAAGCCCTCACCGGTGTCTTCGATCCATTCCCGGCGAACACGCTGGACCGCACTCGAAACTTCCAGCGCAATCCACAGTCCCCCGCCGGCAACGCACAACACGACACCCAACGTTGAATCGCCAAATAGCAACACAAGCACCCCACCCAACGCCGTCAGCGCCGCGAGCACTCGAAACACAATCATCGCTTTGGAAACACCGCCGCGTACAAGAATGGGTTCTGACATGATGAAGTGAATTTGAGATTTGAGGTCTGTGATTCGTGATCAAAGATTTGAGATCCGCAACTTATGGAATGAGCAATGCGGAAATCACCTGAGCGTAGACTCGGTGACCAAAGTCATTCGGATGATTCACGCCATTGCCTGTCTGATCCCAGTCTTGCTTGAGTTCGAAGAACTCAGTCCAAACGGACGTGAGATCAGCCAGCGCGATGCCGGGGTCGCAAAGGTTTTTCAAAGTGTCGCGATATTCGGGAAAAATTTCGTGCTTGAGTCTGATCCAGTTCCGATTGCCAAGCATTGAAGCAACGAGGATGAACTCGGTTTCGGGAAGTTTCTCACGAATCTTGGCGATCATCTTTTCGGTGTTGGCTTGATAGTCCTTTGCCGAACGCCCGGCCGAATCGTTCATTCCAAACGCGAGGATGACAAGCTGTGGCTGAGCCTCAACTAGCTTTTCGATTTGCGTCAGTCCCCAACCAGTGTCAGTCCCGCCGACAGCCAAATTTTTCAGTTCAACCTGTGTTTTGAACCGTTCCGCCAAGTGCAGCCGCACCAACTCAGGATATGCCGGCTGAAACGGGGCCGCGTCATACAAAGCCGACGCATTCGCTCCCGCCGAGATGCTGTCTCCGAGCAACACAATCGTCAACGGCTTCTTGTTGAGTAATCTCTGAACGCTGCGCGGCAACACATTCGCGTCGAACTTCGGCACAGCCGATTTCCACGCGGTTGAGGCGTGCGAGTAAGTGATGCAAGTCTGCATTTCGGCATATTCCAGCCGACCACCGAAAAAGATTTCTCCGTTACCGTCACGATGCGTCAGTTCGTACTTCTGCGTCTTCGCCGGCCGACGAAGTTCGTCCGGCGTGCGTGACACAATGCGCGACCCGGCAGGAAGGACGATTTCACGAGACTCCCGCGTCCAAACATAGTCACGACCTTCTTCGTAGGTCACATCCCCCACCGAATTGCGAACAGCTTTGATCCCCAACACCGGAAAGAGAACTGACGCACGTGCCTCTCCGTTCTTGGAGTCTTTGATGAACAACACCGACTCACCTTCGATGACATTGCCTTCCCAGAATGGGCGCAGCAGTTCCGGTACGTACCGCCAAGTTGGCTTCGCCGGTTCATCGGAGTTCGCGGTGCGATACGTCATCAAAGCAAATGCGATCGTCGCGAAGAAGAGGGAACTCAGAAAACAACTTCGCTGCTGGTGACTCGCTCGCATGGTTTCGTACTCTGCCCGAAATGGTGAAAGTGTAAAACGTTGAACGCCATCAACGAGTTTATCAACAGGCCTCTGAATCGCAGTCTTAGAACGCTGCGATCGCCTTTGCCACTCTGGAGTGTGGTCGCTCGACGCTCCGCGTCGAGAATGGCTGTCCTTCGCCGATGATTTTGCCTGCTGTTCACGACGTGGAGCGTCGCGCCACAATTCTTCAACAGGCTATTCAAGGAACGGGGACGCAATAACTTCCCTGGCACACTGAAAAGTTAGCACGACGCGCGGCACTGACTGAGAGTTTTTTCGGAGAAGAGGAAATCCG
>JAYUFI010000890.1:0-9636 GCA_043738805.1 Planctomycetaceae bacterium
GAACTCTGTGGTCGAATCCTCGACCAGTTCACCGAATCCGAGTGCCGGAATTACTTCAAGCACTGCGGCTATCGCCACACCTAAAATGGAACCGCTCTAACGCTTTGATCGCGAAATTTGCCATCAAAATCACCGCCCTGCGCTCTAGCCCATCAAGCCGCTCAACGTCCCCGTGCTGTCGCCCAGCCTGTCGAGGTTGACCTCCATGCGGTTGAGCATCGAGACCCAGAGGTTGTTGAGCGGGGTTTCCTTGGGGTAAACGATGTGACGGCCTTGCTTGAGCGTGCCGCAGGCACCGCCGGCGAGCACCAGCGGCAGATTGTCGTGGTTGTGGGCGTTGCCGTCGGAGTTGCCGCTGCCGTAGGCGATCATGCAGTGGTCCAGCAGCGTGCCGTCTCCCTCTTTGACCGAGTCCAGCTTCTCCAGCAGGTAGGCCAGTTGCTTGACGTGGAACGTGTTGATGTCGCGAATCTTCGCCTTCTTGGCTTCGTCGTTGCCGTGATGCGAAAGCTCGTGATGACCCTCGGACACGTTGATGAACGGGTACGATTTATTGCTTCCCTCATTGGCCAGGACGAACGTGCTGACGCGAGTGCTGTCGGTTTGAAACGCCAGCACCAGCAGGTCGCACATCAGGCGAATGTGCTCTTGAAAGTCGCCGGGGATGCCGTTGGGAGCGGGCGTGTCGGGCGTCTTCACCGGCGGCAGTTTTGCGGCACGTTCGATGCGTTGCTCGATGTCGCGGACCGCGCTGAAGTATTCGTCGAGTTTCCGCACGTCGTTGACTCCCAGTTTGCCGCTGAGGTCTTTCGAGTCCTCACGCACGAAGTCGAGCACGCTCTTGCGGCGAACATCACGTTTGGCTCGATCCGCATTCGGGACCGAATTGAAGAGCCGCTCGAAGACCAGCTTCGGATTGACCTCTTTCGGTAGCGGTTGCGTCGCCGAACGCCACGCCATCGTGGACGAGTAAACGCACGAGTACCCCGAATCGCAGTTGCCGGCCATCGAGCCCGCCTCGGTGCCGATTTCGAGTGACGGCAACCGAGTGTGCTCGCCAACTCGCGACGCCGCGACTTGATCGACCGACGTGCCCGCTCGGATATCAGTGCCGTCCGTCTTGCGTGGCTGAGCACCGGTGAGGAACGCTCCCAATGCTCGCGCGTGATCGCCGCCTCCATCGCCATGCGGCCGAGCCTTGTCTGCCGTCAGTCCCGTCAGCACCGAGAACTTCGAGCGCACCGCTTCGAGCGGCTTCAAGATCGCGGGTAACTCGTAGTCGGCCCCTTCAGCCTTCGGCGTCCAGTCCGCCATGTTGACGCCGTTGGGCACATACAAAAACGCCATACGATTCGGAGCGGCCTGCTCCGGCTTCGTCGCCCCATCGGCCCATGCGGACAACGGTCCCATCGCCTCCAACCACGGCAAAGCAACGGCAGTTCCAAGACCTCGAAGCACAGTACGGCGGGAAAGTGGGAGTGGCATTTGGCGGGCCTTTCGGGAAGGAGTTTTTCAACGCAAAGGCGCGAAGGACGCAAAGGCTTGCTAAGAGGTCGTCGAACCTTGAATTCAAACTCAACGCGATTGGGTTTCTGGATTGAGAATTGAATTCATGAATCACGTAAGTTGTCTCGGCAAATCTTTGCGTCCTTCGCGCCTTTGCGTTGAAACCTGTCTTAATTCTTAATCTGCTTGAGCCGATCCACGGCGCTGGCGAAACGGATCGCTCTTGGCGATTTCGGCAATCAACGTCGAGAACTTGTATCCGTCTTTACCTGTCGCGGTCACGATACGGTCGATCGTGCGTTTATCGTAGTAGTCTAACCCGCGGCCGGTGCCGTAGATCAGCAATTTCTCGGTCAGACATCGAGCGAACTGATCTTTCTTCTCCACAAGGATCGACTTCAACTCGGCTGAGCCCTTGAAGGATTTGCCATCGGGGAGCGTGCCGGAGGAGTCGATGTCGAATTCGCCGTCCTTGAGGCGGAAGCCGCCGACTGCGTTGAAGTTTTCCAAGGCAAAGCCCAGCGCATCCATCTTGTCATGACAACTGGCACAAGCCGGATTCTTGCGATGCTCTTCCAATCGCTGCCGTAAAGAACTCGCCAAGATGGCCTTCTCGTCCATCGGCAACTCCGGAACGTTGGGTGGCGGTGGCGGTGGCGGTGTACCGAGGATTTGTTCCAACACCCAACGGCCACGTTTGACCGGCGAGGTGCGTGTGGGATTCGACGTCACTGTCAACACGCTGGCTTGAGTGAGTAATCCACCGCGAGAGCGATCTTGCAGAGTCACTCGCTGAAACTCATCGCGTCGCAGCGACTGGCCGCCGGGCTTCGTCGGCTTTTGTCCGGCGAGGTTTCCGTTCGTGTCGGCGATGCCGTAATGCTTCGCCAGCCGTTCGTTGAGATAGGTGAAGTCCGCATCCAGCATGTCGACGATGTTGCGGTCTTCCTGAATGATCTCGGTCAAGAAGAGCGACGTCTCCTTGAGCATGTCGGCCTTCAAGCGATCATTGAACGTCGGGAAGAGTGTCGCATCTGCGGCGAGTGCCGTCAGCCGTCGCAGTTGCAGCCACTGTAACGCAAAATTCTCGACGAGCGATTTCGACTTGGCATCCTTCAACATGCGACGGACTTGAACGTCGAGATTCGCTGTGAGTTCTTTCTTCTCAGCCAGCGCGAACAGTTCGTCGTCAGGCATCGTGCTCCAGAGGAAGTACGACAACCGCGATGCGAGTTGAAACTCGTCGATCGCGTGCGCGTCCGCGCCGTCGGGGCGGTCATCGAGTTCCACTCGAAAGAGAAACTTCGGCGACACGAGGACTGCTTGCAGCGCGAACTGAATGGCCGCGTCGTACTTTTCACCGCTGGATTCCACCGTCTCAACCAACTTCACCAAGCGATCGACTTCGTCGTTCGTGGCTGGCCGGCGATACGCCTTGGTCAGAAAGCGTTGGAGGATTTCGCGCGTTTGCTCCGCCTTCGGCCTGTCCGACGAGCAAGCCATGATTTTGCGTTGACTCATCGGCCGAGTGTCCGCCGGGCCAGACAGTTCAAACCATTCGACCATCAGCGTGCGGGGATTCTCCGGCTTGTCTCCGTCAGTTGGGTTAAGCAACTGCACTGCGATCCGCAGCTTGCCATCCGGCAGAAAAATCGGCAGCACGATCGTCTCAGGTGTCTTCTCGTCTGTCGCTTTGACTTCAAACTGTTTGACATCGTCGCCATCCAGTTGCACCGCAATTTTGACCGGCTCATCGCCACTGTTCTTCGTATAACAGCGAATCTTAAATATGTAATCGCCGGACAATGACAACGAGTACGGCGTGTTAAGGTTTCCTTTCGTCAGCGGTCGCCAACGAGCGGCTTCGCTGGTGGCCGGTTCCAAATATCGCGAAGCCTGGGATCGCACGGGGGGCTTCGGTGGATCGGGCACGATCGCCCGCTGCATGATGCTTTCCGCCGCCGCGAGATAGCGTTCCATCAACACCGGTGACAGCGACAACACATCACCGATGTTGTCGAATCCGTGCCCAATATCATCGGAGGGAAAATCCTCCGCTGGGTTGAAGTCCACGCCGACGAGATCGCGAATCGTGTTGTTGTATTCGACTCGATTGAGCCGCCGAATCGTGACTCGTCCCGGATCGAGCTTCGCGTTCTTGTCCGCTTGGTCAAAGATTTCGTTGACCGCTTTCGCGAAATTCACGACTTCGTCCGCCGTCGGCCTCGGCTTCTCCTTGGGAGGCATCTCTCCTTGCTCGACCATCTGCAGAATTTTCAGCCAAGCCCGCCGAGCCTTCAGAATCGACGCCTCATCACCAAACTTCGCCAGCGACAACTCCGCCTTCGGCTCCTTGTCGCCGTGACACGAAAGACAGTGTTGCTTCAAAAAGCCCACGATCGACGGAGCAGAATTCATTGGTTCTGCTGCGAGAATCTCACTGGCAGATGAGCTCCCGAACAAAACACCGAACACGACCAATAAGGCATGGCGATTCATCAATTTCCGCTTCGATCCTTTTGCAAAGTTACCGATTAAACAAAAATGCCGGGCTGTTGATGAGTGCCCACATCAGGTCTTGGGCTCCGTCGGTCGGGTTGCCGATTTGGGCGAGGTAGGCTTCGCTTTTCGTTCGCTCCTCGTCGGACGGCATGCGGCAGACGACTGCGAGATAGATCTCTTCAACCAATTTTTTGTTGTCCGCTTTCTCGGCGATCAAGCGAGCGATCTTGGCTTGGGGATGAATGATGGCGTCGGCGATCGTCGGGCCGTTGATCAGGTTCAACGTTTGGCCGAGGCTGACATCGCTAGTTCGTTCGCACTCACACGGGCTTTCACGCGGTGGGCGGCCGAACATGTCGAGGAAGCTCAGGTTGATCTGCGGATCGGGGAGTTGTGTTGCTCGGAAGCCGGCCGGTACGCCAGGGATGTTGGTCGGCGCACCAGTCGCGATTTGGATCGCATCATAAAGTTGCTCGGCCGTCAGCCGCCGCGGCAATGCGTGGCTGAAGTTCGTGTTGTCGCCGTCGTTCCATTGATTCGTCTTGAGAGCCCGTTGGTACGTGTGGCTGGTGACGATCAAACGGACGAGATACTTCAAGTCGAAGTTATGCGCGATGAAGTCGGCGGACAGCGCGTCGAGCAATTCCGGATTGGACGCCGGGTTACCGGCTCGGATGTCGTCGACCGGGTCGATGATGCCGATGCCGAGGAGATAACTCCAGTAGCGGTTGACGATGCTCTTGGCGAAGTACGGGTTCTCTTTGGCGGTGATCCACTTGCCCAACTTAATACGGGCGTCGGTCGAAGGGTCTTCAGCAATCGAAAGCTTGAATGGGAACGCGGACGGGAGCATCTGGCCGGTCGTGGGATGCTTCATCGCTCCGCCAGTCGCGACGGAGTAGATGATCTCTTCATCCTTCTCCGAGCCTGGCTTGCGGACCACTCCGGTGAGGAAGCCGGACAACTCGTAGTATTGCCGCTGCGTCCAACGCTCAAACGGATGATCGTGACACTTGTTGCAGTTGAACCGCGTGCCGAGGAAGACCTGCGTCATGTTCTCCATGACTTCGTTCGGTTCGCGCGAGACGCGGTAGTAGTTGGTGGCGGGATTCTCAAACGTGCTGCCGCTGGCGGTTAGCAGTTCGTAAACGAATTGGTCATACGGCTTGTTCTCGGCAAGTGACGCTCGTAGCCAATTGCGGAAAGCCCACACCCCTTTTTCGGTGATGGTTTTGCGATTGGACATGAGCAGGTCAGACCACTTCAGCGTCCAGTGGTCGATGAAGTCCGCACTTTCCAGCAACTCTTCGATCTTCGCTTCGCGCTTCGTTTTTGTGTCGCGCGTGTCGGCGAGGAACGCTCGCACTTGTTCCGAGTTCGGCGGGATGCCGGACAAATCGAATGACACACGTCGCAGGAAATCGGCATCGCTGCAGAGTTCCGACGGGAGCAGCTTCACGCGTTGCAACTTCTTGTTGACGAGCGTGTCGACAAAGCTGTGTTCGGGAGAGGGCTGCCATTGATAGCCCTCGCGGTCACCGAGGACCGAAATCAAATTCGCCGCGTACAGACCTTCGTACCGCACGAGCGCCGCTGCCTCACCGCGTCGCACCGCTTTGATTACCCCGCTGGGTGTTACGGTCGCGATCTCAAAACTGCTCGTGTCGAACACCGCATCACGAGTCACATCGCGTGAAGTTCCGTCCGGATAGAAGGCCAGCACGATCATCTGCTGTGTGCTATCGGTTCGCTGAAGGATCGGCTTTTGCGGATAGACCTCGATCCGCTCCACGCGGCGATCCTCTTGATACTTGCAACCCTCGGCGATCCATTTCTCGGTGAGCTGGTAGTAACGGGACTCTTCGTCAAAGAGGAATCCTCCTTCGTGCGGCACCCCTTGAGTTGGCTTGAGCAACATCAAACTCTGAGCCGGTACCGCTCGATTGAACCGCCGTCCGGAGATGTCATCGACCAAGGCCGTGTAATCGTAAAGCGGATCGTAACCGCGCAGAGAGAGCTTGAATCCCGCTTTCCCCTGCTGCGAACCGTGACACGTTCCCGCGTTGCAGCCGACCTTACTCGTGATCGGAATGATCTCGCGAATGAAGCTGACCGGCGGCGTTTCGAGCGTCTTCACGGCGACCGGCACTTCGACCGAATGTCCCGCCGCCGTCACCGTGACCTTCGTCTCGCCGACCGCTTTCGGTTCGATGAATCCATCCCGATCGATGCCGACCTGCGTCCCCGCCGACGTGAGCTTCGCTTCGCTCGACAAGTCATACAGACGCCCCTCGGCATCCTTCCCCGAAACGATCACTCGACGAGCGTCGCGAACGCCGCTCAATTCCAATTTCGGCGGGAAGACTTCCAAACCGATGATCGCTGGACGCTCGGCGGCAGAGACCGCATGGGTGAGCGCGAACAGAGAGACTACCGTCGCGAGAAAAAACTGTCGGAGTTTCATTGCAATAATCCTCATCTCAGAAGCGAGGTAAAAAGCGGAATGCACATGAATTACTTTGCGGCTACTGCGGGTGTGATTGTCACGGGCACAAACTTCGTCACGAGCTTCCCAGTCTCGGCATCGTACAAACGAACTTGTCCGTCGAAACCGGCGACGGCGACTTGCTTACCGTCGGGGCGGAATGCGACAGTGAAAATTGGGCTGCTGATTTCGGGAAGTTCAAACAGCAACGCTCCGTCATCAGTTTTGTAGATGCGAGCGGCTCCGCCCGTTGCGGTGCTGGAACCAATAACAAACTTGCTGCCGTCGGCATTGAACTGGGCGTCAAAGATGCGGCCCGGGATCGGGGCATAACCGCGAATGCGATTGAAGTCGTCGCCGATCACGCGGACTTGAGTGCGGAAGATTTTGTAGAGCTTCGGCTCGCCATCGGAACCACCGCAAATGACCTGCTCTTCTTTCGGATGTCGCTGAATCGTCTGCAAGCCTCCCTTCAAGGCACCGGGAGTGATGCTCGTGACGTTGTCGACGAACTGGCCGTTCTCGACGATCGACAGCTTCATTGACATATCGCGGCTGACCGAGACGACGTGGTCTGACTTCAGCGAGAACGTCGTCCCGATGACGTAGTCCGAATGAGCGTCCATTCGCATCACCGGCGAACCGTCGGCGGTCTTGATGACTCGGACTTTGTTGTCCGCACCGCCGAACGAGAACAGCGAACCGTCGTCGTTGAAGTTGCCGCCGAACAACGTGTCGAACGAGACCGTGTTCGAGAACGCGAGCTTCTGATCGGCGAGGTTCCAAAACTGCACTTCACCGAACAGCGCCGGCGTGCCACCGACCGCCGCGATCCGCTTTCCATCGGGCGAGAACCGAATCGAATTCAACCGTTGTGAGCGACCGACCAGGCGATGGACTAATCCCGAACCATCCGCTTTGTGCAACAAGATCTCATGAAAGCCGGAAATCGCCAGCAGCGAACTATCGGGCGAATAGGCCAGCGCCGTGATGACCGGCGGGGCCGAGTACGTCGGCGGCTTCTCGGCGCTGAAGGTGTCAGCGATTCCCTCGGGCGTGTCGTCCTTCGCCCCTTCGGCGATCCAGCGTTTGATGAGGTCCACTTGAGCCGCCGAGAGTGGATCAGCCCCCTTCGGCATTTCGGGTTTCTCACCGACGATCATTTGGACGAGCAGACTGCCGTCCGGCTTTCCGGCGACAACGCTCGGCCCACCTTCGCCCCCGGACATCATGCCGGCAAATGTCGTCAGCAAGAGCTTGCCGCCGAGCTTTGCCGGCTGATGACAACCGGAGCACGATCGCTGCACGATCGGTCGCACCTGCCGATAAAAGCTGACCGGCTTTGAGACCACCGGAGCCTCTTTCTCTTGTGCCATCGCGGAACCGACCGTCGCAAACGCCAGAGAAACGCTCAGCGACATCAAACACCGAACCGGCAAACGAGGGAGCCACATCTCACACCTCAACCAATATCGAGAGTTTAGGAATCTTCGCGATCTCCACTGACTCACCAGAATCGAAAGTCAGGGAGCACGAACAGCATCAGGCAGGACAACCACAGGCGGGTCACACGTCCGACAAACTTCGCCGAACGCATCAACGCGGGCCGACATCTTAGGGCTGTGAGTTGGGGAGAGTAAAGCAGCATCAACCGGGATGATCTTGGTCGCTTTACCAAGCAGTGGTACTCTCCGCCCGAATCCGTCACGCATCGCAAGGAGGCGATCTCATGCGTCAGAAATCCAATTTGTCGGGATTATCGTGCCTGCTGTTCGGGAGCGGCTGTGCGGCTTTGATTTACGAAATCGTTTGGTTCCATCAGCTTGGCTTGGTTTTTGGAGCCACGACCATCTCGATGGCCATTTTGCTGACGAGCTTCATGGGCGGAATGTGCCTGGGAAGTTGGGCCTTTTCGCGGCTCGTCGGACCAAATCGCAATCCCTTAAAAATGTATGCGATTTTGGAGTTGCTGGTCGGTGTGTGCGGGTTGATCAGTTTGTGGAGCCTGCCGATTGTCGGTCAGTTCTATTGGTCGATCGCCCAAACCGGCTCGCTGGATCTCGCGATTCGAGCTGTATTCGCGGGATTGCTGCTGCTCCCCCCGACGATGCTCTTAGGGGCCACGCTTCCCGCGTTATCACGTTGGGTGGAATGTGATCGCGAGGGAGCCGCATCAATCGGGTGGCTTTACGGTTTGAATACTTTGGGAGCGGTCGCCGGCAGCTTGTTGTCGGGGCTGTATCTGTTGCGAGTCCACGATGTCTTCGTGGCGACCGGCGTCGCGGCGGGATTGAACGTGGTCATCGCCGCGCTGGCGTGGTGGATGGCTCCGCGCGAGTTTGTCAGCAACTCGACAATGACGACGGAACTCGAACCAGCGTCACAAGGAACGTGGATCGTCTGCTTGGTGAGCGCCGCGTCGGGGATGACTTCGTTGGGTGCGGAAGTGGTTTGGACCCGGTTGATGGGATTGATCCTGGGACCGACGGTCTACACGTTCTCCATCATCTTGGCGGTGTTTTTGTTTGGTCTCGGATTGGGGAGCACCTTCGGTTCGCTGCTTGCGAAACGACTCCGCTCGCCGGGGCTGGCACTGGCCGCCACACAGCTTCTGCTGACCTTCGCGCTCCCCTTCAGTTGCCACATGATCTCCGGCGTGTTGCCGCATTGGGTCACGTTGCCTCCGCCGGACCAGTCGATCTGGGTCACGATGGGGATCGACGTCATCAGAGCGCTGGCCGTGTTACTTCCCGCGACCCTGTTGTGGGGAGCCAGCTTCCCGCTCGCAGTCGCGACGGTCGCTGGCCCGCGACAAGATGCCGCCGGTCTGGTCGGCCGACTTTACGCCGCCAACACGCTGGGCTGCATCGCGGGGATTCTGCTCGTCAGCCTCGTCCTCGTTCCGTTTGGCAGCGGTGCCTTCGCCGAGCAAGTGATGACGTTCATCGCAGGAGCGTCGGGAGTGCTGATGCTCGCGAGCCTCGTCTTCGCTCTACCTGATGATGCTGAATCCACTGAAGCATCAACCGCCCGATCATCTCCGCGCTTACGACTTCTCGGAGCGATGTCGATCGGCGTGACTGCCGTCTGGTGTGTGTTCTCGATGCAACTGGTCCCGAAAACCTCGAAGCCGTTGCTGGCCT
>JAYUFI010000891.1:0-1326 GCA_043738805.1 Planctomycetaceae bacterium
CAAGGATGCGCCCCGCCATCTCAAACGGGCGGAACAGGACCTGGTGGCGGCTCGAGACGAAATAGAATCGGCTGAAGAAAAGATTGCAAAGGTTGAGTCAAGTCCCGAACTGAAGGCGCTCGCGGATGCTCATCCACAGATCGCGGAATTCGCCCGGCGCGAAACGGCGATGCTGCACGCCGGAGACGTTGAGAATAAGCGGTTGTGGGACGAGTTCGTTCCCGAATGCATGGCTGCGCTGGACACCGTCTACCAACGATTCGGCGTCAAATTCGACCTGACGCTGGGCGAGAGTTGGTACAACCCCATGCTCGTCGGCATCGTCGAAGAGTTGAAGCGGAAGCGACTGGCCGTCGAAAGCGCCGGGGCAACGTGCGTGTTTGTTGAAGGGAACGCAGCCCCGTTCATCGTCCAGAAGGCCGACGGAGCATTCACGTATGCCACAACGGATCTGGCGACGATTCGGCATCGCGTGGAAACACTGCATGCCGATGCCAGCCTGTACGTCGTCGATTCGCGCCAGGGCGAACATTTTCAACTGCTGTTCGACACGGCGAAGAAGATGGGATACGACAAGACCGAACTTCGGCATGTCAGTTTCGGTACGGTGCTCGGTGATGATCGGCGACCCTTCAAAACCCGCTCGGGCGACACCGTGGGTCTGGAGAGTCTGCTCGACGAAGCAGTCCAGAACGCCCGCAAGATTGTCGACGAAAACAGTTCACATTTGAGTGAAGAGGACCGCTCGCGCATCGCCGAACTGGTTGGTATGGGTGCGATCATCTATGTCGATCTGCACCATAACCGCGACAGCGATTATGTTTTCAGTTGGGAGAAGATGCTCGCGACCAACGGCGACACCGCGACTTACATCCAGTACGCCTACGCCCGTGTCTGTGGCATCCTTCGCAAGGGTGAGATCGACGTCGAGGCTCTGCGCAAGGCGAGTCATCCCATCCTGCTCGGAATGCCGAACGAGCGGGGACTGGCTCTGCAACTGAACCGGTTTTCGCAAGCGGTGTCGGATGTCGCCATCGACTATCGCCCAAACTTGCTGACTCAGTACCTATTTGAAACGGCCAACGTCTTCGCTCAGTTCTACGACCAGTGTACGGTGTTGAAAGAATCCGACGCAGCCGTTCGTAACAGCCGACTGTTGCTGTGCGACGCCACGGCGCGAGTTCTCAAACAGGGCTTGGATTTGCTGGGGATCGGTGTCGCTGAACAAATGTAGCCGTGTCGCTCCGCGACACGAAAGCCGAGCGCGCGACCAGCGTGAATGGGGACTTGCGGGTCGATCTCGCGAACGACGTCGGCAGACATTCG
>JAYUFI010000892.1:0-3642 GCA_043738805.1 Planctomycetaceae bacterium
GAGCGACACGACCCCGTATTGCAACGAAAACTGGCAATGGTTGACTTCGGGGCAATGCGGCGTGGCGAGGAACTCATCGCCGTCGATGAAGAATTGCAAATCTAAAATTCCAATGCTTCATCAATGCCCTCAAACGATGTTGGCATTCTCTCATCAGATCGCATTACGCTGTCGCCCACTTTCTTGGGGGCTGACTAAATGACTGACCAACGATCGACCAACAACTCTTCGGGGGCTCAGCCGCCGTCGCGAGATTTGTTGCTGGGGTTGCTGTTGGGTTGCGTGGTGGGAGCGGTAATTCCGACGGTGTTGATGCGCGGTCGTGAGCCGTCGGAGCCAGTGGCATCATCGGCGTCTCGTGATCAAAGCGTGCGTGATGAGCTTCGTCTTTCGGCGGACTCAGTTGCCACACTGGACTCTGGCCCTGTTGGATTTGCGGAATTCTTGCCGCAATTCAGTCCCGCCGAGCGACGCTTGGAGCAGTTGATCGACAAGGTCGTGCCGATCAATTTCACGGACTCACCGTTGACCGAGGTCGTCACTTTTTTCGCAAACGAACTGTCGGTGAACGTGGTTCTAGATACTGCAGCACTTTCGGATGCCGGGATCGCGAGTGACACGCCGGTCACGAGACAGATCACCGACATCACTGTTCGATCGGCGTTGAAATTGTTGCTGGAGCCGTTGTCTCTCACGGCGATCATCGACAGTGAAGTGCTCAGAGTGACCACACGAGAAAAGGCGATTGAAATTTTGATCACGCGGACGTATCCGGTCTCCGACCTGTGCCGCACTCCGGATGATTGGCAATCGCTCATACGAGCACTGGAGGAACAAACCTCTGGCCCGTGGAAGGACATCGACGGTGACGGGGGCACGATCACCGAGGTCGAGCAGACGGGCAGTCTGATTGTACGACATTCTTGGTCAGTTCAACGAGAAGTGCTCAGCCTGATTCGCCGACAGCGTGAGGCTCAACGCCGCATGATTCCAGTGAAAGCCTTGCGACCGAATTCGCGCGGGCAGTTTCCGGGACAACCGCAATAAGTGATCGTGAGGCAAAGCCACAACGTAGCCCTGTCGCTCCGCGATAGGACCGCCGTGTTTGCCAACAAGGCCAGAAATGCTTTGGCTTTCCTGCCACGGAGCGTCAGGGCTACGTTGTGCGGGCAACGCTTGGCGATCGCTTGGCGATCGCTTGCCACAGACAGGCGCTCGCAAGCGTTCCTTTGTGGAAGTCAGCGATTGAGAAATGTTCGTTCGGGCTGTGGAGGTTGTCGGTGGTTTGGCCCCAGCCGAGCAGCAACGTGTCGAGATCGAGAATTTGTTTGAGCGTGGCAACAACGGGAATTGACCCTCCGCTGCGGATCAGTGCTGGCTCAACGCCAAAAGCGTTCTTGATTGCCACCTTGGCCGCAGCCATGAAGGGACTGTTTGTATCCGCAACGAAGCCGGGGCAACCGTGCTGCTCAATGAATTCGACGCGACAGCCGGGCGAGCAATTGGCCGTTAAGAATTCGCTCAGCGATTTTGCCAACTTGCGAACGTCTTGATTCGGGACCAGTCGGCAAGTGATCTTCGCGGAGGCCCACGAGGGAATGATCGTCTTCGGTCCTTCGCCTTGATAGCCAGAGGTCAGGCCATTCACGTCACACGTCGGACGAGCCCAACTTCGTTCAATCGACGTGAAACCTGCTTCGCCCCAGCCAGCCTCAACGCCGACACTCGCGAAAAAATTGTTGTCGTTGAATGGCAACGCAGCAAAGCCCGCTCGTTCGGAGTCGGTCAGTTGTTGAACGTCGTCATAGAAGCCGGGAATTTGCACTCGACCGTTCACGTCGTGCAGCGAGCCGATGAGTCGCGCGAGCGCATTCGCAGGATTCGTGATTGCGCCGCCGAAGAGTCCGCTGTGCAGATCTTGCTTCGGTCCATAAACACGAACCTCGCACGCGAGAATGCCTCGCAAGCCGTAAGTGATCGCGGGAATTCCTGGTGCGTATTGGCTGGTATCGCTGATGACGGCGATATCGCTACGGAGTTGCTCTTTGCGAGCTTCCAGAAACTGGTCGAGGTTCTCACTGCCGACTTCTTCTTCGCCTTCAATGACGAACTTCACGTTGATCGGCAGCCGTCCGGTCGTCTTCAACCAGGTGGCAACCGACAAGACGTGCGTCAGCATTTGCCCTTTGTCATCGGTCGCTCCCCGCGCCCAAATACAGCCGTCTCGGACAGTTGGCTCGAAGGCCGGAGTGACCCACTTGTCGAGCGGATCGGGAGGCTGCACGTCGTAGTGGCCGTAGACCAACACCGTCGGAGCACCCGCCGCTTGCAACCATTCGGCGTAAACAATCGGATGCCCGGCAGTCTCGACCAACTCAGTCGTCAACCCGGCGGACAAAAGCTGATCACGTACGAACTCCGCCGCTCGACGCACATCTGATTTGTGAGCGGAGATCGCACTCACGCTGGGAATGCGCAGCAGGTCTTTGAGCGTTTCGAGTGCGGCTGATTGATTCGCGGTGAGTGCGGCGAGAACGGCATCCATGAATGCGGCCTTTTCAAATTACAGATAATAGAGATTGGTCGTTGGTCATTTGGAAGACACTCATGCGGCCTTCAACTGGATCGGGAGGGCGTCGATCTTGGCCGCCAGAATGAAATCATTCTCTGACAGACCGCCGATCGCGTGGGTATAGATTTCGATGGAGACGGTGCGATAGCTCTCTAGGTGTAGATCGGGATGATGTCCCTCGCACTCGGCAACGCACGCGACGTGATTGAAGAAGTTCATCGCGACCATGAAGTTCTTAACGACCCACGTCTTGCGAATGCGGAGCTTGTCTTCGGTCAGCGTCCAACCGGCCAGCAGCTTGAGCTGCTTTTTCGCTTCAGCGGTAGTCATTTTCGGAACGCCCCCTTCGCACGGGACGCAGCGCTTGCCAATCAGTTGGTCAACGGTCTGAGTCGGAACGGCCATGATTTCTTCCTTGCTCTCTTTCGTCCTTTTGGTTCCTGTCGTCCTTGCCAATTCATGAACTCACTTCGGCGACACGCCCAACGACTTGCCGCCATCAATGGCCAACGCGGTTCCTGTCACCATGCAAGCTGCATTGCTGACGAGATACAGCACGGCGGCGGCGATCTCGGCGGGATCGGTCATGCGACCGAGTGCTTTCGCCAGCGGACTGGCGGCGATGATTTGCTGCTCGGCAAACGTGCGGTCGGGGGCGGCATCCAAGTCGTCGTTCATCATGCCAGTCTCACCCACCGGGCCGGGGCAGACAGCGTTAATGCGGATGCGGTCCTTCGCGTGACACAGCGCGAGGCTTTTCGTCAGGCCGACCAACGCCAGCTTGCTGATCGAGTAAACGGGATCGTGGGCTCGCGGCAGCAATCCCGCATTGCTGGCGATGTTGACGATACAACCGCCACCGGTCTTCAAGAAGTGTGGGATGGCAAACTTCGAGCCGAAGAACGCGGCCTTCAAATTCGTATCGAGAGCATTGTCCCAGTCTGCTTCAGTGACATCGGTGATCTGCTTGACCATGCCGATGCCAGCGTTGTTGACCAAGATGTCGAGCCGTCCGGCGATGTTGGCGGCGGTGTCGATCAAACGTTGCAGATCGGCAACATTGCGGACGT
>JAYUFI010000893.1:0-1326 GCA_043738805.1 Planctomycetaceae bacterium
AGTGAACGAAGTATCGGCGATCCCTCCCTGACGGACGCGATACGCAAAGCCGTGACTGACCGCAGCCCCCGCGTCGGTGATCGTGATCGCTTCAACCGAATCGACGTGAACGACGGCGGTCGCGGCCCCCTGAGCCTGTTGTGGCTGCCACGCGATGGCGACTTCGCCCCCTTTGTCGATCGGAAACTCCAACGATTGCGAATCGTCTTGCGTCACGCGGCGAAAGATCGTTGACGAACCATTCACGCGAACCGACAAATCTTTTCCCGGAAGTTCAAAGGCCAACTTACCCGCCGGGACCGGAAGCAAAGGAAGCGAGAACGACCCGGTCGCCCCCGACAGCCGTGCCGGAACATTGAAAGTGAAATCGATCACATGCAAACCCGGCTTCGAGACGGCCACCTTAAAACAGCCGGGGTTCGCGATCAACGCGGCCGTCTCACCGTCGAGCTTCGCCTCGCGCGCGGCCACCTGACCGACGGGTAACTCGACGATCAATTGCCCGTCCACGAAGCTCTTCACCGCGTAGCGAGCCGTCACCTCGATCACCGATTCTTCCGGACGCTGCGCATTCGCAACCAGCTTCGCGGCATACAGGGCTTCAAAGATTCCTCCCGCTTGAGGAGCGGGCTGTTTCGAGACCTTATCGGGATTCGCCAGACGATAAAGTTGCAGGAATTGCTCGTGTGAGAGAAAGACTCGTTCGGAGGCAAGCGGTTCGGTTCCGGCATCAAAGGGGATGATCAAAGTCGTCGTCGGTTTGACCTCGACGGCCGATTTCGCCGCAGGTGTTTGTTCGTCTCCGCCCGCGAAAGTTGTTTCTGAGAGTGCGAACAGAAGGGCCAGGACCAACGCAGCAGGGCTGGTTCTGATCTTCATCGTGCCGGTACAAATGGACGCACAGAACAGCACGCTCGCTCGAAGCAGCCACAGACCGACGGCGACCAACGTACCAAAGAAGATGCCGTCCAGTACGACCTGCCAGCTGATCGGGGCCAGCGGCAGCAGCGCGAGCGGTACGACGAAACCGAGCGTTGCCAAGCCAACTTTCGTCGCCGCACTCACCCTGCGCAGCAACCAGCCGCTCATGGCCATGAGCGCGATGATGAAGATTCGCATCGTCGCTCCCGATTGGCGATCCACATAATCGACTTCCAACGGAATGCCAGCCGGTGACGTGTCGGCACCCACATAGTGAAACGTCTTTTCGTGGCTTCCGGCAGGTGGGACAAAGTCGATGGCGAGCGAGAGAAGTCCAAGACTTTCGCTTTCTTCTTGACGGATAATCAAGCTGAGTTTCTGTTCAAAGGGCGCGAGAGCGCGGAC
>JAYUFI010000894.1:0-1323 GCA_043738805.1 Planctomycetaceae bacterium
AGACGCATCCAGCACGGACGCTGTGGACCGTGGCTGATGTTGGCACGTGGGACTATGCTCCGCCTCGTATTCTGACTCACGCGGGCCAACGCATGTCGCACGAAATTTCTCCGCCTCAACAGGCCGCTTCTACGTTGCTCACGCGGAGCGTCGATCGGCTGATTCGTGGGCGATGGCTGCTGCTCGGTTTGGCGTTGTTGTTGACCGTTGTCGCGTGGCCGTTGTCGCGAAAACTCGCGTTCGATCAGTCGATCGAATCGTTGTATGCTGAATCCGATCCGCATTTGCGTGATTTTCTCCGCAGCCGACAACTCTTTGGCGGTGATGAGTTTGTCATGGTTGCGTACTCCGATTCGGAACTGTTTGCGCCGAAGGGCAGTTCGCTCACCGCGGCCGCTACGGAACGAGTGCAAGCATTTGCCAACAAGCTCGATGCCGTCCCCGGAATCATGACGGAGAGCACGCAGCATTTGGCACGAGCGTTCAAGTTCCCGTATCGACTCGAAACGGTGCGGAAGATCGTCGTTGGCGTGTTGGTTGGTGAGGACGAGCACACGACGGCGGTCGTGCTCCGTTTGTTGCCGGAAAAGGATTCGCCGATTTCGCGCGGCGAGACGATCAAACGCATTCGGGATTTAGCAGCGGAACACGATCCCCCTGCGATGGTGGTCGGCGAGCCAGTGCAGATTCATGACATGTTTCGATACGTCGAAGAAGACGGTCGCAAGCTGTTCGGAGTTTCGTTGGCGCTGCTGGCTCTGGTCCTGCTGTTGTTGTTGCGACAGTTTCGTTGGGTCGTGTTGCCGCTGATTGTGGTCATCGTGAGCATCACGTGGACCGAGGCGATCCTTGTACTGAGTCGCATGAAGCTGAGCATGGTCAGCTCGATGCTCAATTCGCTGGTGACGATTATCAGCGTGCAAACGGCGATGCACGTGTCGCTGTATTTCCGCGATCAACACCGCACGTTGCCACCAGTCGAGGCGCTGCGACGTTCGATGATTGAGCTAGCAGGACCGGTGTGGTGGACGGTCGCGACGACCGCGTTCGGTTTTGGAGTGCTGGTGACCAGCCACATCAATCCGGTGGCGAGCTTCGGTCTGATGATGGCGATCGGCACGCTCGTGGTCTTTGTTGCCGTGACGATGCTCTTGCCAGGATGCGTGTTGCTCGGCCGGATGCCCGAAGAGCCGGAGCCATCGGCTGCCGATCGGCGTGTTGCGGCAGCACTTGGCCGGATCACCCTGTGGGTCGAACATCATCCTAAATGGGTCACGACTGTCTCGCTCGCTGTCGTCGCGTTTGCCGGAGTGGGCTTCTCGC
>JAYUFI010000895.1:0-1323 GCA_043738805.1 Planctomycetaceae bacterium
CGCATGAAACGCGAAGTTGGAAACCGTGTCGCTCTCGTCGTCACGGCGATTCTTCAACAGCGCCGTCCATTTGTTGGCAAAGAAGTCCGCGTAGTCGGGACTTCGCAGCAATTCGTCAATGACCTTGTCTCGTTTGCCCTCGTCCTTGCTGGCGAGGAACGCGGCCGATTCTTCTTCGGTCGGCAGCCGTCCGCCGATGTCGAGAGTCACTCGCCGCAGAAACGTCGCGTCATCACAGAGGACTGACGGCGGAATGCCGAGCGCCTTGAGGTTTGCGAACACATGCTCGTCCGCGAAGTTCTTCGACGACGGCAGATTTTCGACCGGCGCACCGAGCGGCACCGACGCGCTGTAAACCGCCACCTTCGCTTGGTAGCGGACCATCACCGCGACGTTGCCAACGATATCGGAAATTTTCACCAACCCGCGCTCACTCACGTCGGCCATCGCCTTGTCGTTGGACTCGTAGAGCGCCATGTTCGTGACATCACGAATGCTGCCGTCTGAATACTTCGCGATCGCTTTGAGTTGTTGTTCGCCACCACGTTTGATCGAACCACGAGCCGGCTGAACTTCAAACGACAACAGCTTTGGAGCCGTCTCACTATCAAACGTCGCACCCTGGCGAATCCAGTCGCACAGCAGCGCGTAGCCTTCCGAGGACGCTTCCAGACGAACGCCGCCACCGTGCGGCACCTGGCCCGTCGCTTTGAGTAGCAGCAGGCTCCGATCCGGAGCTCCGTAGAACAGCCGCCGACTGCGGCTCTCCCTGACCAGATGATCGAAGTCTTCAAGCGGCTCGAACCCCAGCAGGGACAACTGAAATCCCTTCTGACCACCGCCTGCCTTCGCATGGCAGACGCCGACATTGCAGCCAGCCTTCGTCAAAACCGGCATGACATCGTTGACGAAACTCACGGGTTGCTCGGCAGCGTCCACAGGCAGCGGCCCCGCCGCCAGGAAGAAAACTCCCACCAGCGAAAGGAGCAAACCTCGCGGCAGAAACCGTCGTCGGGAGTCTTCATCAGAGAAGGACATGTCGTTTCCGCTTGAGTCCACGATCAAGACCAACAACCGCAAGGAAGTCTAGCACGCTCCAGACTGCAACTCGACCGAAATCATTGCTCGATGCTGATGCGTCCGAGCAATTCTCACCAAGGAAACACCTTCCTCAGAAGATCGAACTCCACGATTCGTCTGAGCTTCTTCACTATTGGCTGACTGGAGCAGAACAATGGGGAGACGTGCCTCCGCCAATTCCGAAAATCGTAGACCCGACCCCTCTGCCATGTGGTTGCATCGACTCACCGGTTTGAAGGCTGG
>JAYUFI010000896.1:0-9612 GCA_043738805.1 Planctomycetaceae bacterium
CAGAGCAACGCCAGTGAGCCAATCAAAACGCATCGTCGCGAAAGACGCCGCAGCATCGCCGCAATCCTTGTGCTAGAGAGGGATCAATTTTCGAGAAAAGAAGTCCGTCAGAGTTCACCAATCCGCTCACAAATCCGCAAGTCGTAAGACCCTGATCAACACGCTCTATACCAATGTTTCAATAAACCCAAACCCCGTAGGACGGGCACTCCTGCCCGTCGAGGTTCATGAGCAGATCACTGCTTGGAAAGACGGGCAAGAGTGCACGTCCTACGAAGCCTCACGCGGTCGAGAAACAAAAAGCCCACCTGCTGTAACAGCAGGCGGGCTTTGAATCGTGATCGAAAAACAGAACGACCACCTGCGGCTACTCGGCCTTCGCTTCGCCCTTGTTGAGTTGATACAGCGGCAGGTAGCGGTAATAGACTTCGAGCGTCAATGCACAAATGCTGGTTTGCATCACTGGTCCAGCAGCGACAGCGTGCCCATTTGGCTTCCAACTTCCTGCCGCGCACCCCTCTTTGATCTGAGTCGTGATCAGGAAACGGCGTGCATTCCGATTCCATTGGTCCCATTCCGGACCGGGCAGGTTGTGCATGACCTGAGTGGCATAGTACAAAAAATAGGAATCACCCTGTGCATTCGGCAAATTGCCCATCACATAGCTCATCCCTTCGACCATCGCGGGATCAGTTCGTTTCATGCCGCTGTATTGGTTACACAACAGACCAACCGCAGACATCGCGGGAGTCGGTCCCGTGTCGGGCATGTAGGAGAACTGTCCGCCAGACTTTCCTTTTGCAACACTCGCCAAAAACTTCTTAGCCTTGTCGAGCGTCGTCTTGCTGACAGGCAAACCCGCCATCTGCGCACTCTTCAGGCCCATCAACTGCCAACCAACGACCGAGGTATCGCCAACTGTTGGTGGTCGCGCAGTGTAATGCCACCCTCCCGACGATTCGTTCTGCGCATACTCAATGAATTTGACTGCTGCCATCGCAGAGTTCTTGAGCTTCTGGTCATGGCTCAAACCATAGGCTTCGCACAATGCGATGGTCGAGAGTCCGTGCTCATACATGCTCCCCGTACCCAACATGCCGGTTTTCTGATCTTGCTTCTGGGTCATCCAAATTAACCCTTTGCGGATCGCTCCTTGATATGGCCCTTTTGATTCATGAGTCTGACCAGCCGCGAAGAACGGCAACAGGCCGAACGCCGTTGCTGCCATCTGATAGTCCGTCACCTCTTTGCCAGTATGAGCCGAACAACTGGGGTCTTTGCATTGGCGCACGAACTCTTTGCAACTCCAGCTTCCATCGGCGTTCTGATGTCGCGCTAGCCAATTCGTGGCCGCACCGACCGCTCGTTCTGAATCAGCCGTGCCGCCGCCGCTGGCGAGAGCTTCGCGCTTTCCCGAGCCGCGTCCGCCAAAGCCTTCACCCGCTCCGCCGCTGCCGGCTTTGTCTCCCGTACCAACACCAACACCCACTCCGCCCGGCCCTTTCACGGACGGCCCGTCACCAAAGGCAGTCACACTGAAGCCACCGAGTCCACCGAGCGAAGTCGTCTGTGCCGAGGCGATGCCGCCCCCCGCCTCTTCAAAGACAGCGCTGCTGTCGTTGTATTGAGCGCCCTGCTCCATCGCCGACGGCGGCTCAGTCAACGATTCGGTGTTGAGCACCGTCGGTTCGATCGGCGTCTCCCCCACTTCAAAGTGAGTGATCGCCGCCTCTTCGACGACGGTATCCACTTCGGTGTCAAAAAAAACCGCTTCTTGCAGCAGCTTCTTCGCGACGGGAGCACCGATGGCCACTCCCAAAACCGCGAGCACCAGCACGTGCATCCCCAATGCGACGCCCCAAAACTTGGCATCCTTCGAGATCCATTGCTTCATGCCCGACTTGAAATCGTCAGCACTCGGAATGATCGACTTGATGAGTTCGATGTAATTCATAATCCACCTGCTCAGTTTTTACGATCGTTTAACTGCACGCCGCAGGCACGTGCGTTTCAAAATGCACGTGCCTGCGGCGTGCAGTTAAACAACTCAAGAGTCAATGCAGTATCAGTCGTCCTGCAAGTGTCACAGTCTAAAACATGTTAGGCACGTCGGCCGTCTGAGGCATCCCCATCCTGCGAATTTCGATCGAGATTCGACAGCGAGGCCGACCGAGGCTCCTCGACCGATTCCACGAACTCCGTCCAACCCGCTCCCGACGCGATGTCGTCATCGCCCGAATTCGTATTGGTATCGAGCCATTGTTCAATCGCTGCGTGATCCACTTCCCCCTCGGTCTGAAGGAGCGTTCCCGCACGCAAATAGTTGCGAGTCCATAATCCGACAAACACCACCACTACGCCCGCTCCACCAAACACCCACGGCCACAACTCTTGCTCTTCACGCTGCCGTTTCAATGAAGAACGGATCGGGTTCTCTCGCCAGCGTAACCGGCCAACCAAGATCGGTGCCCAGCGAGATTTTCCCAGCGCATCTTCATACGCGAAGAGCTTCAAAAAATAACCGACGAACTGAGCCTCTTCGTGGATGCTCGGACTGATCGGCAACTCCGGCGGCTTGTCATAAAACACAAGGCAATACAGTCCGGTGCGCGACTCGTTCGTCACGCCCCACGCCTCGTAAACTTGCTTGGCTCCTGCGGAGTTTTTCACCTCATCGTGAGCCAACGAGCGCCGCAAGCTGACCTTCATCCCAATCAACTTTCCCCGATGTTTCTCGGGAGCCTCCGCCAATTGCGTGAAGTACAGATCTTTGCGAGCCCGCTGCCACAGATCATCGAAGCTCTCGGTCATGCTCCAACGCATCAGCTTCCAATAGGCGGGCATCTCTTCAGTAGCGAGCGGAGCCTTGTCACTCACTGCCTGAAAAATGTATTCCGCCTGCGATTGCTCAAACGGCTGTTGATCGTTTGGTCCCGTTACCAGAGTTTCGACAAACTTACCTTTGCTCTCTTCGCCAACATTCGTGTCACTCTGATCGGCACCGACCTTCGCTTCGACTTTGCCTGAGCCTGGCTCGTTCACCACACCGTCATCGCGAACGTCATCCGCCAGCCATTTCCACATTCCCGGATCGCGTGCTCGGAACATGGTCATCCCGACGACCACCAACAGCATCACCATGCTCATCAACCGGAATAGTTCCCGGCGAGGAAAGTGCGACGACGGCGAGCGTGAGTTGAATCTCATAGCGATCACATTCGGGAACCGCGTTGGTAAGCCTGAAAGTGTTGTTTTTGTGGCGCGATTTTAGGTAGCCACACTATTCTGTCGGCAACTCAACGAAACTCAGCTTCGTCAGTTTTTCACCGGTCGGCAAAGTCTGTCTCGTGCAAACATCAACGACGCGCATTAACTCGGCGTATTTCAAACGTGACGCGACTTGAATGATGACCTGTTTGAACGGGCTGTTGGCATCGCTGAGCACCGCCTTCAAGCGACCTTCGAGCGCGCTCACCCCGGCGACATTCGCTTCGCCAATAGCCATCGTCGAAATTCCGCCATTTGGCTTCGAGAAGACGGAAATCACCAAAGACTCAAACGACTGCACCGCGTTCTTATTTTGATCGTTATTGCCCGCCTTCTGGCCCCCTGGGGCTCCGGCCACCGGTAGCGGCGGCGGCAGTTTCAAATTGATCTGCCCTTCGATTGGAGACGGCTTGAACGTGAGGATGAAAAACGCGAGCAACTGGAACGCCATATCGAGCATGGCGGCCAGATTCAGCTCGACGTTCTCGCTCCCTTTTCTCTTTTTTCTCTTGTGACTCATCGGGGCACCGTCGAACTCTGTTTGATGGCTGAATTTGGTATCAAGCTAGCACGACTCATTGCACGGTTCATCCGGGGCTCGCGCTACCCGTCTTCTTTATTCATGGCCTTCAGTGCGAACTTGCGAAAGCCGTTGTCTTGGCAGGTCTTGATGACCACGTTGAGCAAATTGAACGGAGTCTGCTTGTCGGCACGCACGACGATCGTAGTCGGCAGGTCGTCGTCCGCCTTGAAATTCGGATTCAACCGCTTGGCCGCCGAACGACTCACTTTGGCTTCGGCTTTGATGTAACGCTCAACGTTCTGAGTGACACCGTAAACATTCAGCTTGCCGACGCTATCGATATTGAGGATCAGCAAATCTTCGCCCTCGGTTTCCAGCGGCCGAGCGGAACCGACCACGGGCAACTTCAAGTTCAGATCCAACGAAGCGGCTTTGAAGTTCGTCACCAGCATGAAAAAGGTGATCAACTGAAACACCAAATCCAACATGGGAGTTAGATTGGGTTCGGCACTCGCTTCGGAATTCATCGAGCCAGACATGGCTCACCTCATCGACGGCAGAAATCAACCTGCCTGAGATTTGAGAGGGCGTGAAAAGCCTGTCGCACGAATTACGCTTTCGGGGCAGGAGGCGCTGCGGGAGCAGCCGCTTGTCTTGGAGCACTCGCAGCCGCCTTCGCCGCTTGAGCCAGCTTCTTCACAAACTCGTCCGCCGAGAACATCGTGTTCGCCAGAATTGACGAAACGCGGTTCTTGAAGATCGCAAAGAAGTAAATCGCCGGCACCGACAGCGCCACACCTTCAAAGGTCAGCAGCAACGCTTCCGAAATACCTTCGGCCACTTCGCTCGCCTTCAACCCCGCATCCGACCGGGCAATCTGGCTGAAGCTCGCGATCATCCCCTTCAACGTCCCCAGCAGTCCAATCATCGGGCCCAGTGTACCGAGCACGGCCAACATGCTGATCTTCTTTTCCATTTCCGTGCTCTGCACTTCACCGACACGCTCCATCGCATCGCGTGATTCCGCCAATCCCGATGACAGTTCGGCCAAGCCAGCGGAGGCCAGCTTCGTGAAGAGACACTCCTTCTCCTTGATGGATTGATAGACCCCTTTGTAGTCCTTTTTCTCCATCTTCTGCTTGATGTCCTCCATCAAATCGGGCGGCATGGCCACCATCGGGCGGAGTTCCAAGAACAGCTTGCTAGCAGTCGCGATGAAGTAGCAGGACAGCCCGAAGATGATCACACCGATCGATCCGGAGGTCTTGATGACCCAGATGATGAAGTGCTCTTCAGTCTTCCCTTCGGCCTCGGCTCCCTTCGCCTCGTCCTTCTTCTTGCCCTTTTTGGGAGCCGGCTTTTCAGCGACCTCTTCTTCAGCCACCTCCTCTTGAGCGACTGCCGCCGGTGTGGCAAGCCACAACGACTCAATCGAGCCTGCCATCATTGCCAGCAACAAGACCATCCACGCCAGCCGCTTTGAGCGGTCGGAAGACCCAATCATCGCTATGACCTTTTTTTGTGAACGCGAATCGTGACGGTGAATGCCGTCGAACCGAGACCTGCTGTCAGACTTCAACATTGATGACATCGGTCACGAACGGCCGGAGAGAACTGGCCATGCTACAGAGGCCGTCAGCGACAAGAAAGCGTGAGAGCACTCGCAAAAACGTGACTTGCCACATCTCTATTTTCAAGTGGCTCATGACCCAGCATTTCAGACAAACATTCGAGCCAATCTCCAAAAATATCTGACAATGCCAACGTCTCGCGGAATGGTTTGGGAGCGAAGTCGATAGAGACCTCGCTCGATAGGAATTAGCCGCTTGCCGTTTAAGACCCCACGCGGTCATGAGTGAGATGTTTAACCTCTACGCCAGGATGTCGTGAATCACTTCGCCCGCAACGTCGGTCAAACGGTAGTCCCGTCCGTTGAATCGGTAAGTCAGCTTGTCGTGTTGTAGCCCCATCAGGTGCAGCAACGTGGCGTGCAGATCGTTGACGTGAACCTTTTGTTGGACCGCCTTGTAGCCGAAGTCGTCGGTGGCTCCGTAATGAAAACCGCGCTTCACTCCGCCGCCGGCCATCCAGATCGTGAAGCCGTTCGGGTTGTGATCGCGGCCTTTCGCCCCTTGTGAGTCAGACGTGCGACCGAACTCGCCGCCCCAAATCAGCAGCGTGTCTTCGAGCAGTCCGCGAGCTTTGAGGTCTCCCAGCAAAGCGGCCGCCGGCTGATCGATGTGCAAGCCGTTTGAGCGATGATTCGTCTGCACGTCGGAGTGACAATCCCACGGAACGTCATTCACGCTCCCGTCACCGCCGACTCCTTTGCCGGCGAAAATCTGCACAAAGCGAACGCCCCGTTCGACCAGCCGCCGCGCGATCAAACATTGCCTCGCAAATGTGGCACATTCGGGTTGATCCATGCCGTAGAGTTTGTGAGTCGCTTCCGATTCCTTCGCGATGTCGAGCGCTTCGGGAGCGGCCATTTGCATCCGATAGGCCAGCTCGTAAGAGTTGATCCGCGCGGCGAGATCGGCCTGTGTTGGCCGAGTCGCCGAGTGCTCTTGGTTCAACGCTCGAATCAAATCCAGTTGGGCTCGCTGCTGCGAGTCACTCTGTTTGCCATCGCGAGCGAGGTTGTCAATCGCTTCCTTGCGGCGTGCATCGAGCGTCAGCGCTTGATAGGTCTTCGGCAGAAAACCGGCCGACCAGATTTGGTCATCGCCGCGCGGCCGAGTGTCATGCAGCACGACATACGCCGGCAAATCCTGGTTCTCGGCACCGAGTCCATAAGTCATCCACGCACCCATCGCCGGCAGACCGGGACGATTCGTGCCGCACATCAACTCGATGGCCGCCGGGGCATGATTGTTCTGCCGCAGATACATCGAATGAATGAAGGTCATTTCATCGACGTGCTGCGACAGATGCGGAAACAAGTCCGAGACCCATGACCCCGATTCGCCAAATTGTCGCCACTCGAACGGCGACCTCAAGCACTTGCCGCTCGTCGTGAAGAAGCCGGTCTTGGGATCCGCTCCGGCGAGGTCTTGCCCGTCACGTTTTTGCAATTCAGGTTTGTAGTCCCACGTATCGACCTGCGACGGACCACCGGTCATGAAGAGCCAAATGACCGACTTGGCTTTCGTCGCGAAATGCGGTTGCTTTTGCGTCAGCGGGTTCGCACTCGATTCGTCATTCAACATCGAAGCCAGCGCCAAAGAGCCGAAACCGAGACCGGCGTCTCGCAAAAATTGACGACGAGCGGGAAGTGGGAGTTGCAACATGGTGTCGGTCCTTTCAACGGTCGGGTCGTTTGTGTTTTGCAGCGGCGCATGTTCTAGAAGACAAGGGCAATTCAACGCTTGAACACAAGCCCGTGCTGATTGATTTCAAAGGGGACGATCGCGTCATCGCAAACGCTGCCGCGGTGTTTGGCGACGTGTAATGCGCGTGTCATGCGCAAGCCGTCACGGACTTTGCCCATCAGAATGATCGTGTTGGCGTTGGAGAGCGAGTCGCCGCTATCGAGCGGCCGGGCTAACAGGTCATCGAGCAGCACTTCGTGCGAGGTGTAAAGCAGCACGCAGCCGATGTCTCGATAATCGTAACGATGTGCGGCGACATTCTCGGCCTGCTCGCGGAATTTGACGCGAAACAAATCACGAGCCACCCAGTCGTCGTCCTTCCGCAGGATTTGATGATAGACGTAATCAATCACTTGAAATTGAAAGCTGTCACTCGCCCGCTCGGTCGGTTCGACGCCATCCAACACACAACGCCGGACGCCATGCACGAAGTTGCCGTAAAAGAATTGCACCGCGCGATCGAGCTTGCGTGCGAGTTCCGCGTTCCATTCTTGCCACTCTTCAACAGTGAGATCTGATTGAGTGACTCGCCGCCCGCAGCGACGGAACAAATGCAGAAAGTCATGTCGCGCGCGATCTCGCTGCCAGATGTCATCTGCTTCGAGGTTGCCTTCAAACGCGAATTCACGCAGTTCCCAACCAAACATGCGTCGTGCGTACTCGGACTGATTTTGCGAATCGCCGCGCGAGGTCAAATCAAAAACGATTCCCGGCTCACCTTCTTGGGCGATCCCCGCATGAGCGAATTGCAGCCCCAATTGTGTCTTGCCGATCCCGGTCGCTCCGACCACGACCGTCTGCGTTCCCGGAATCAAACCGCCACCAAGCATCTCGTCGAGTTGAGGAATTCCCGTTCGGAGTCGCAGTTCAGTCATGTGGCTCTCTTCAGTTCGTCTCTCAACAACCCCACTGAGCTTGCCTCAGTGGGGGGGAAACCGTCACGAATCAGAACGCTGGCCCGCTTTGCTTGGACGGAGCCACTTGCTTGACCTGCACGGGAGCGCCTGCGGCTGCGACTTGTCCGCCAGCACCTCGCTCGCGACGTGTGGCATAACGGATGGGAAATGAAGGCCATACATCATTCGTAATCTGAGTCGTGTCACCCACAGCGAAGCGTGGGCCGTCAAAAATTCGTGGCGGGTACGATTTACAAACTCTTTCGGAGACGTACTGCATAAAGCCGAGCCACTGTCTGTCGGGCGAGAACGTTGAGAAAAAGTTGTCTCGCTCCGGCTTGAAACCGAGGAACTCGCGCGGCAGTGCCGTCGTATGCAACGCGGTCAACAAAAAGGCCATCGTCACGTAACCAGCCATCAGGCCGCCGCCCCAGCGAACCCCTTCATGCACCATGCGATGCACTCCGATGTACGTCGGCGAGATGTAGTCCGCCGCAAATCGCAGTCCGGAAACACCTGCCGTGAACAGGCCCACCAGAACGATGACGTCCAAGCGCGCCTGCCAATATGAGTTTCCGCCCAACATGCTGTCGCAGATCGGCTCAAAGAAATTCATCGCGATGAGGCCGGCCAAGATCACGCTCATCGCAGTCGTCGCCGCACCCCAAGCACCTTCGCCCGCGACGTAATACGTCACCCCTGCGACGGTCAGCAGCAATAAGACATCAATCATCGGTGACTCCACGGAGAAGACGAGAACGTACGACCTCGTAGCCCGGTTTTTCAAACCGGAGCGAATTGAACCGCCCGGTTTGAAAAACCGGGCTACGAAAACACAACGTCCTCTCTCCAAACTCTTTTACTTCACAACTCGCAGCAACTCGTCGATCGACGTGATCCCCTTGACCACCAGCCGCAAGCCCTCTTCCTGCATGTACAGCATTCCCGCTTTGCGAGCTTCCGCCTTGAGTGCCGACAGCGCGGCCTTATCACGGATGAGATCGCGCATCCGGTCGGTGATCACGAGCAGTTCGTAAACGCCGATTCGACCGCGATAGCCCATGCCTGCACAAGTCGGACACGAAGCGTTCTCCCCTTCTTTCGGTGGGTGATACAGCTTGTCGATCTTCTCTGCTGGCAAGTTCGCCTTCTTCAAGAACTCCGGCTTCGGCGTGTAAGCCTCTTTGCAATCGGGACACAGCCGTCGAGCCAAACGCTGCGCCAGAACCGCCGTGAGCGAACTCGACAACATCGACACATCGACGCCCAAGTCGATCATGCGGAACAGCGCGGTGATCGAGTCGTTCGCGTGAATCGTCGAGAACACCATGTGACCGGTGTTCGCTGCTTGGCACGCGATGTTCGCCGTCTCGCCATCGCGGATTTCGCCGATCATGACGATGTCCGGGTCTTGCCGCAGCACGCTGCGCAGTGAGTTCGCGAAGGTCTGTCCCGCCTTTGTATTGATCTCGATCTGCGTGACGTTCTCCATTTTGTATTCGACCGGGTCTTCGATCGTGATAATGTTTTGCTGGAACGAGTCGATGCTGTTGAG
>JAYUFI010000897.1:0-9611 GCA_043738805.1 Planctomycetaceae bacterium
GGCGCACTTGTGGCGCACGCGGCGCGCGTGCAGGTTTGTAAAAACAATGCGACGCACGCGGGCCGCGTGCGCCACAAGATGAGTCCCTTTCCAACGTCGATGCGGCTCCGTAACTTCCTCGTTCCGAAAAGAAACTACGCTTCGATGCGAGAGGAACTCCGATGGCCCGACGGTCTGAATGGCACTCGACGACGATTTTGTGCGTGCGGCATAACGGCCAGTGTGCGATGGGTGGTGACGGGCAGGTGACTCACGGCACGACGATCCTCAAAGCAGACACGAAGAAGATTCGTTGGCTGTTGGAGAAGAAAGTGCTTGTCGGCTTCGCGGGTTCGACGGCGGATGCGTTCGCTCTGATGGAACGTTTTGAGGCGAAGCTCAAGGACTATCCGAACAACGTGCCGCGAGCGGCGACGGAACTCGCTCGCGACTGGCGCACCGACCGAATGCTGCGGCGGTTGGAAGCAATGCTGATCGTCGCAAATGACGAGCATGCGCTGCTCATCACCGGCATGGGTGACGTCATTCAACCGACGGACGGAGTGCTCGGCATCGGCAGCGGTTCGCCGTATGCGATCGCGGCGGCTCGGGCGCTCGTGCAGCATTCGACGCTCGACGCCGGCGAGATCGTCAAGCAGTCGCTGAAGATCGCCTCGGAACTCGACATTTACACGAACGACAACTTGATCGTGGAGGAATTCCCGTGCAAGCGTTGACCCCGCGCGAGATTGTCGCGGAACTCGATAAACACATCATCGGCCAGAATGACGCGAAGAAGGCAGTGGCGATCGCCCTGCGAAATCGCTGGCGCTGGCAGCAACTTCCCGAAGAGGTTCGTCGCGACATCACCCCGAAAAACATCATCATGATCGGCCCGACCGGAGTCGGCAAAACGGAGATCTCGCGACGTCTGGCCAAGCTGACCGAGGCTCCGTTTATCAAGATCGAAGCGACCAAGTACACCGAGGTCGGCTACTACGGTCGTGACGTCGAGAGCATGGTTCGCGACTTGGTCGAAGCGGCGATCATGCTGGTCCGCGACAAGAAGCGAAACACGATCCAAAAGGAAGCGGAGCAGCGTGCCGAAGAGCGATTGCTCGATCTGCTGTTGCCGATGACTCCCTCACGGCAATCGTCCTCGACAGATGAAGATGGCGATGACCCACCGGAGAACCCGATCTCTGCACCGCCCAGTCGAACTCGCGAACGCCTGCGAGAAAAGCTTCGAGCGGGCGAACTCGAAGACCGCGAAGTCGAAATGCGGATCGAGCATCGCATGATGCCGGTGCAGGTGATGTCGAACATCGGCGGCATCGAGCAGATGGAAATGGAACTGCAAAGCCTGTTCGAGAAGATCGGGCCAAAGCAGACGAAACATCGTTCGCTGCCCGTCCATAAAGCGAGACAGGTTTTGCTCGAAGAAGAAGCCGATGCGTTGATGGATAAGGACGCGATCAACGAGGAGGCGGTGCGGCTCGCCGAAACGCATGGTGTGATCTTCATCGACGAAATCGACAAGGTCTGCGGCCCCGAAGATTCACGCGGCCCCGACGTCAGCCGCCAAGGTGTGCAACGCGATTTGCTGCCGATCGTCGAGGGGACGACGGTGCAGACAAAGTACGGTTACGTGAAGACCGACCAAGTCCTCTTCATCGCGGCGGGTGCGTTTCATCGCTCGAAGCCGTCCGACTTGATGCCCGAATTGCAAGGCCGCTTCCCGATCCGCGTCGAGTTACAACCGCTGACTCGCGACGACTTCATCCGCATCTTGACCGAACCGAAATCGTCGCTGACTCGGCAGTATCAAGACCTGCTCGGCACCGACGGCGTCAAATTGAAATTCACCAAGGACGCCGTCGAAGCGCTGGCCGACATCGCTCATCAAGTGAACCAGTCCACGCAAAACATCGGAGCCCGCCGCCTGCACACGATCCTGGAACGGCTGCTGGAAGACATCAGCTTCGAAGCGCCCGATGTGAAGAAGAAGTCGCTGACCATCGACGGCGATTACGTTCGCAAGAAGCTGCAAGAAATCATGCAGAACGAAGACTTGAGCAAGTTCATTCTGTGATTGAGTTAACGCGTGCAATTAGTCCATATGGGGTGTGCGGCAAGATAACCGGAATGCATCGTGATCGACCGAAATGAGATGATGGAGACGATCGTCAATGCAAGCCCCGAATTAACTCATGATTTCAGCGAATTTGTCTCCGAATGGTCTGATGATCTTGAAACTCCTTACTACCTCTTTCTCGCAGACTATTCCAGGTACCTCGTCTCACTTCTGGAATCTGAAGCTCGTCAACAATTGAGTTCGGCATTCGATGCGATCGAATCGCTGTACCGAGACGGGGACGATTACGTAGAGAACGCGGTGACAGTCGGGATTTTTGAAAGCTTACAAAACAAGAGTCTTCACAGGTCAACAAGCCCTGACCAATTCGTTGAATACTTACAACCGCTTTCCTTGAAAAACTGGCACGAGTTGACTGCCTATCTGAATAAAGTGCATGGCATCCAGTGAACCGGAATTCGATGGCTGATACTTCACTGCCAGGTCGCCACACTCCGCGCGACACGGAAAAGTGTGGCAGTTGTTTTTGACCTTCGTCGTCTACGACTTCGCCCACGATTCCGGCACCGCGAACAAATCCGCAACGCTGATGCGGAACTCCGGCAAGATCGACAGCCCCGACGCTTTGTGCTTCCACGCGAGGCTGCCACAGAGTGCTTCGTCGTCTCGAACAGACTTGTTCGGATAGCCGGGGCGGACGATGTGGACCACTTTGTCAAACGGATCGACGAACCACATCACCGCAACACCAGCAAGCGTGTAATCGTGAATGCGATCGTTGAGCGTTCGGCGGCGATCGTTGGATGACAACACTTCGATGGCCAGCGCCGGGCAAGTTTCGGTAATGGTCTGATCGGATTCGCCGAACAGGTCGCCGCCGAGGAAGTAGCTCACGGCCGGAAAACGAACCGTGTCGGGATTGCGTGAGACGACCAAGCCGAGGTCAAAACAGGGATAACCCTCGGCGTTACGAGTGACATATTCCGCAAGCGCCTTCGACAAGTTCAACACGACGACTCGGTGTTCATCCTCCGGCGGAGACAACGTCTGGACGCGGCCGCGAACCAGTTCGACCCACTGCCCGCCGTCTGGCAGATCGTAGAGAGCATCGAGAAACGTTTCGGCGGTGAGTAATGCAATATCGATCATGGGAAAGGCCAGAGGGCAGGAGACAAGGATCAGGGAACAGAATCGGACGGCAGCGAGCAGCTATCGTTGATATCACGCGCGGTGATGATAAGCGACGAACCGAAGGCAGCAACCGGTTCGCTGAGCACCGATTACTTCGTGGGCTTTTCACGGGCTGGTTCGATGACAAAGCGAAACGGCTTCGGCCGAGCGATCAAGCGTTGCGTCGCTTCGAGATGCTCGTTGGTCACGGCGGATTTCTGGGCGAGCTGAGCCGGCAAGTCGCCGGTCTTCAAGTAGGCGTTCGCCAGAACGCTTGCTGTGGCGAGTTCATGCCGAGCGTTCGTCAGCGAGACCAACACATCCGCCTGAGCGTTCCACGGACCGCCTGGTTCCCAACCGTTGGTGGTTGTGGAAGCAATGCTGATTCCAGCGGCGAGCTGTTCCGCCGAGACTGTCGTGACACCGCGGCCGTCGGCCGAGATGTCGTAACGCCCTTTCGGCAAATTCTTCACGCTGAGCATGTAGCGATTCAGCTCCGTCAGCACGGGCACGAACCGGAAATGGAACGCGAAGAAGATTCCGTGATTGAACGGCAAGCCTTTATCCAGCCGAGTGAACTCCAACCGCTCGCCGTCGCGGACGACTTCCGTCACCGCGCAGTCACGAGTCTCAATCGGTTTCCCTGCCGCGAAGTCGAGCGTTGCCGACGAGACTTCCGCCGGAGCTCCGAGCCCCTTCAGCATCGCGAACGCTACGGCAAGCTGACCGAGATCGTTGAGGTGCGTTCTGTCAGCCAGATGCATCGTGTTCTTCTTTGACTCCTCTTTGATGGGCTCGTTCGCCGCCCAGACACGCTTTTGGATTTCACGCATGGATCGCTGCACGTCGATCGCGTCGCCGCCGAGCGACTTCGATAACGCCATCCCTTCGTCGCACATCTTCTGGAGAAAGCCCTCTTCACTCTTGTGCGGATCAGCGGCGGTCACCGGCTCGGAGCAAACATAAACCCGCACGTTTCGCTCTTTACACGTAGAGACGATCGTACGAATCGCGTTGAGATATCTTTGCTTGTGCTCGTCGTCCGCGTACACACCCCAGCCGATGTCGTTCGTACCGAACATCACTAGCAACACCGTCGGCTTGTGGGCAAACACGTCTCGATCGAGTCGCTGCAATGAACCGTCCGCCGTGTCGCCCCCTTTCCCCGAATTGACGAAGCGAATCTTCCGATCCGGATACCGCAGCAGCGTGTAGTTCTCGATGTATTTTCCATACGTCCGCGCGGCGGTGAGGCTGTCCCCCAAGAAGATGACTGTGTCGCCATCACGAAGAGCGAAGTCGTCGGCTGCGGACGAGCGTGTGTGGTCGAATTCCAAAGCGATCAACAGGACCACGACAAAGGACAAGAAACGCGACATTGTGATTTGCTCCCAATCGTTTTTGCGGATCGTTGTTCAAGTTGAATGTGTTGATGTGAAGTCGCTCTGAAGAGACCGAGAATTGGATCTTTCGACTTGGGTTGGCTGAGTCAATCCGCCAGTAGGTCAGCCCAAGTCTGGTCCGGATAGATTCGCTCAACCGGAATACAAAGTTGCTCGGCGATAATCCGCCGGACTGTGAAGGCGACTTCTGGATCAGTTCCCGGAGCGCAGCGTTGAAGAAATTCCTCATCCGTCAGTGGCGGGTACTTCTGCTCGAACGCATCGAACCGGTCAAACAAATTTGCTTGCGAACGTCGCAACCACCAAACGAGGCACGGAAGCGAAATAGCCATTGTCAGAAGAATTGCGATGACAATGTTTTTCATGATCGCCTCAGCTCAATTGCCTTTGTTTTTATTCGTCGTCTCCCTCAATTCGTCATGCCCTTTCCCCAAACGAGGAAACAAGGGTACGACGAATTGAGGGAGACGACGAATGGGACGTCGGTAAATAGTTTTCTGGCTTTTGCCCGGCACGTTAACCTGTCTGCGTTGTTTTGAATTCGGGAGGCATCATGGCATCGCTTGTTTCTCCCTTGCCACCTCAGCCGGTACTCTCGATTGAGGACTACGAAAAATATCGCGGCCAATGGGTCGCAGTTTCTCGGAGGGATGGTCAAGTTTTTGGATTTGGTGACGATGAGATCGCCGCCGACGAGAATGCTTAATCTCAAGGCCATACACGAGCAGAGTACTTCTTAGAACCAATTCCCACCGAAGACACCCTCCTTCGGTGAGCCTTCAATGGAGTTCTACTTCCATGCAATCCCGCTTCGTCATCGCTGCAACCGTAATCTCGCTCCTCACTGCCACGCCTCCATTCGCGATCGCCGCCGACGTCGCCACCAAGAGCCCTCCGTATGACATCGTGGTCTATGGCGGGACATCCGGCGGCATCGTTGCGGCGATTCAAGCGGCGAAGATGAAGAAGTCGGTGGTGCTCATCGAGCCGTCGAAGCATCTGGGCGGATTGACGTCGGGCGGATTGGGGGCGACCGACATCGGCAACAAAGGGGCGATCGGCGGGTTGTCACGAACCTTCTATCGCCGGGTTGCAGAGTTCTACTCGAAGCCCGATGCGTGGAAGTGGGAGAAAGGGGACGGCTATCTCAGCAAACGGCAACAGTCGGGTGAGAAGGAGATGTGGACCTTCGAGCCACATGTCGCCGAGCAGATCTATCGCGAGATGCTCAAGGAGGCGAAGGTGCCGGTTGTCGTCGGGCGGTTGGATTTAACGGGGGGCGTCGTCAAAGTCGGCGAGCGGATCAGCAGCATCCGGCTCGAAGGAGGGCTGACTTTCATCGGCACGGTTTTCATCGACGCAACCTACGAAGGGGATCTGCTCGCGAAAGCGGGAGTCTCGTATCACGTGGGCCGTGAGGCGAATAAGACCTACGGCGAAACGCTCAACGGCGTGCAGACCAAGAACGCGATCCATCATCAATTCATCAAAGCGGTCGATCCGTTCGTGAAACCGGGTGATCCAAGCAGCGGGTTGTTGCCGTTGATTCAGAAGGATGGTCCGAGGGAGGAGGGTGCCGAAGATCGTCGCGTGCAGGCGTACAACTTGAGGCTCTGCACGACCGATGTGCCGGAGAATCGGCTCGCGTGGCCAAAGCCGGCGGACTACGACGAGGCTCGTTGGGAGTTGGTCCTGCGGAATTGCGAAGCGGGTGACACTCGCATTCCTTGGAACCCGATCTTCATGCCGAATCGCAAGACCGACACGAACAACAATTTTGCGATCAGCACCGACTTCCTCGGCGCGAGCTACGAATACCCGGATGGCGACTATGCGACTCGCGAGCGAATCTACCAAGAGCATGTCGACTACATCAGCGGCTTGATGTGGACGCTGGCCAATCACTCCCGCGTGCCGGAGCAAGTGCGGGCTCACTTTCAGCAGCTTGGTTTGGCAATGGACGAGTTCGCCGACAACAACCACTGGCCGCATCAACTTTATGTGCGAGAGGCTCGGCGGATGATTTCCGACTACGTGATGACGCAGCACAACTGCCAAGGCCGCGTGACCGCTGAAGATCCCGTCGGCTTGGCGGCCTACACGATGGATTCGCATAACACGCAGCGGTATGCGAAAGACGGTCGAGTCTGGAACGAAGGAGACGTGCAAGTCGGCGGCTTCAGTCCGTATCCGATTTCGTTCCGCAGTATCGTGCCAAAGAAGTCGCAGTGCTCAAACTTGTTGGTGCCGGTCTGCCTTTCGGCCACGCACATTTCTTACGGCTCGATTCGCATGGAGCCAGTTTTCATGGTGTTGGGCCAATCGGCCGCGACTGCGGCGGCGTTCGCCATCGACGACAAGTGCGCCGTGCAAGAGGTCGCATACTCAAAGTTGCGTGAGCGACTGCTGGCCGACGAGCAAGTCCTCGAATGGACTGGCCCGAAGAAATCGGCCGCGGGGCTCGATTCAGCAAAGTTGCCGGGGATCGTGATCGACAACGCCGATGCGAAGCTGATTGGCGAGTGGGCTCACAGTTCATCGATCGCCGGTTTTGTTGGCGTCGATTATCTGCACGACAACAACGCGGCGAAGGGAGAATGCCGTGTTGAATTCACCGCGAAGCTGGCGAAGTCTGGTTGCTATGAAGTCCGCATGGCATATACACCGAACCCAAATCGAGCGACCAATGTGGCGATCTCCATCACAACCGCCGACGGAGACAAGACGGTGACGCTCAATCAACGAGAGGCGACTCAAGAGGGATTTCGCTCGATAGGCACGTTTCGCTTTGACGAGGCTCAGCCAGCACGAGTAATCGTCAGCAACGCGAAGACCGACGGATACGTCATCGTTGATGCGGTGCAATTCGCTCTGCGACCGTGAGCAGTCCACCAAAAAGAGAAGGGTTGAGGCGGTGAGAGCGAACTCTCAGCACACCTCAACCCTCCCAGCCCCAAGGACGCTTGGTATTCGGATTCGTCGGCCGTGATCGGCGAGCTGTCAGCGGACTACCGCGAGCTTTCCGACCGAGACAACTTTCGTTTCATGGCCTCGTACATGTTCTTGGCACTCCCCGCGGGACGGAACAATCGCGGTTGCGAACTGCTGCCGTGTTCGGGGGCAGGCGTGATGATCGGTTCGTCAGTCGTGGCCTGATTCGCGTCATAAGTCACGCGAGCAGACGGAAGGCTATCCCCTTCGGATTCGCTGGTCTGACTCAATCCCGAATACCGGTCAGAGGAGGTACTCGGTCTTGAGGGAGCCCAACGTCGTGTTTGTGGATTCTGTGGGGCAGGTGGAGTTTCGAGGTCTAGTGCCGGAGGAACCGGAAGTGGTTTCTCCAAAGGCTCAATCAGTGTCGGGTACTCCGGCGCGAGTGGCGACGAGAGTCGTGGTTGAGTCTCTCTAAACTGTGGAACGTAAGTCTCAGACTCGGATGGCTCGTCTACGACTGCCGACCGAGGTTGTGGTTGTGTGCGTTGCCAAGGTGGTGCCACTCGCAGGGATCGCCAACCGATTCCTGAAGACTGACAACCGCTGATCCCCGCCATCACAAGCAAGCCACTCGTCACAATGACAAGCGTGTTTGATCGGAGTGGCATGGTTTGAGCTTTCGATAACTCGCGATTCCTTTCGGCGTTTGTTTGCATCCGTGTCTTGCGTGGACAGGAAGAGAATCGGCAAACGGTTTCGACCAAAAGCAAACGAAGTCACTCGAATGTTAGTTCATGGAGAGACAACGGTCGGACAGGCTCGACACGCCGAAACCGCCGTTGTTCTGCAATGCAACCGTCATCCGCCCTGTACGGTGTCTGCTCAACGGGCCGAGCAACGCCGTCCTATGGATGTTGCCGCCGAATGCCAAGAAGCCCATCGTGCGGAGGAGTCCGATTTTGTCGGCTGCGTCCGTCCGCAAGAAATCGCCCACGGTCTACAGTCTGGAATTGACCGTTCTGATCTTTGAGCGTCCTTGTATCGCCGGATTCAAAACGTCTTCGAAGGCGTGAGACTTTGTTCTTGCTCGTGCCACTTAAATCGTTAAGGCCGAAGGCATTGTTTTTTCTGCAAGGTTGTGGCGATTCACGACGCGGAGCGTGGTGCCACAATGCGGCCTCGCCGCGCTATGTCTTACGACTTCGACCACAACGGCTGGCAGAGGAACTTACTTCCAAGGGAACGACTCGCCGGTCAATCGCTCGAAAGCTTCGATGTATTTTGAACGCGTGCGGTCGATCACCTCGGCGGGCAATTCTGGCGGATTGCTGTTCTTGTCCCAGCCGGATGTTTCCAGCCAATCGCGGACGAACTGCTTGTCATACGAAGGCTGTCCTTGACCCGGCGAGTATTGATCTGCCGGCCAGAATCGCGAACTATCGGGGGTCATGACTTCGTCGATCAACCATAACTCACCGTCGAGTCGGCCGAATTCAAACTTCGTGTCGGCAATCAAAATTCCCTTTTGCCGAGCGATCTCCGCTCCGCGTAAATAGACGTCGACACTCAGTTGTCGCAGTTTTTGTGACCTCTCTTCCCCGATCAGCCGGCACATTTCCTCGAACGAGATGTTGATGTCGTGTCCGCTCTCGGCTTTCGTCGCCGGAGTGAAGATCGGTGCGGGCAACAAATCGCTTTCACGCAGACCAGCGGGAAGTTGAATGCCGCAAACGGAGCCGCTTTGCCGGTACTCTTTCCAACCAGAACCTGACAGATGTCCGCGGACAACGCATTCGATCGGCACGACTTCCGTTTTGCGCACGACGAGACTGCGGCCGCTGAGCGCTTCGCGATCTGTTCCGGCAGGAAGAGGCACATCGTCTAAGTTTTCACTCAACAGATGATGACGTACCGGAAGATGCTGAAACCAAAAACGGCTGAGTTGCGTGAGCACTCGCCCCTTGTCTGGAATGCCGCTGGGCAAGACCCAGTCGAACGCGCTGATTCGGTCGGACGAGACCATCAACATG
>JAYUFI010000898.1:0-3631 GCA_043738805.1 Planctomycetaceae bacterium
GCAACTGCGACTGAATCACACGGAGTCCAACCAGCGAGCTTGACTTCAGGAGAGATTTGAAATGCCGACCGCCCCGTTTCATTATCAAGAAATGTTTGAACTCGGTGCCGATGACGCGGAATACCGCTTACTGACCAAAGAGCATGTCAGCGTGAAGCCGTTCAACGGCCAAGAAATGCTCTGCATCGAACCGGAAGCGCTGACGCTGCTCTGCTCGCAAGCGTTTCATGACATCAACTTCTTCCTGCGGCCTAAGCATCTGAAGCAAGTCGCCGCGATCTTGGATGACCCGGAAGCGTCAGACAACGATCGCATGGTCGCGCTGACGATGCTCAAGAATGCGGACGTTTCCAGTGCGGGTGTGTTGCCGTTCTGTCAGGACACGGGGACGGCGATCATCAACGGCAAGAAGGGGCACTCCGTGTGGTCAGTCGGCGATGAAGAGGCTCTGTCGCGGGGCGTCTACAACGCCTACACCGAAAACAATCTGCGGTACTCACAGAACGCCGCGCTGACGATGTGGGACGAGAAGAACACAAACACAAACCTCCCCGCGCAGATCGACCTCGCGGCGTGCGACGGCGACGCCTACAAGCTGTTATTCATTGCGAAGGGAGGCGGCTCAGCGAACAAATCTTACTTCTATCAAGAGACGCGAGCGGTACTGAATCCGAAGGGGCTTGTCGAGTTCCTGACGCAAAAGATGGTGACGCTCGGAACGGCCGCGTGCCCGCCGTATCACTTGGTCTTCGTCATCGGCGGCACGTCTGCCGAGGCGACGATGAAGACAGTCAAAATGGCCTCGACGAAATACCTCGACAACCTGCCGACGACTGGCAACGCTTACGGTCGAGCGTTTCGCGATGTCGAACTCGAAGCGCAGATGCTGGAGTCCGCTCGCCAGTGCGGCATCGGCGCTCAGTTTGGCGGCAAGTATTTCGCGTTGGATGTCCGAGTGGTCCGCTTGCCGCGTCACGGAGCCTCGTTGCCGATCGGCATCGGCGTGTCATGCAGTGCCGATCGACAGGCCAAAGGAAAGATCACCAAGGACGGCATCTTCATCGAGTCGCTCGAATTCGAGCCGTTGAAGTACATCCCCGAAGTGCTGCGACATCGTAAGGACGAAGGAGCCGTGCGGTTGAATCTCAATCGGCCGATGAGCGAGATCCTCGCGGAGCTGTCGCAGTATCCGGTGACGACTCGCTTGCTGCTCAATGGCCCGATCATCGTGGCGCGAGACATCGCTCACGCCAAACTGAAGGAACGCCTCGACGCCGGTCAGCCGCTACCCGATTACTTCAAAGCTCACCCGGTCTACTACGCCGGTCCCGCGAAGAAGCCCGAAGGCTTGCCGAGCGGCTCGTTCGGCCCGACGACTGCCGGCCGCATGGATTCCTACGTGGATCTGTTTCAGTCCCACGGCGGCAGCATGGTGATGATCGCCAAAGGGAACCGTGGCAAGCAGGTGACCGATGCCTGCAAGAAACATGGCGGCTTCTATCTCGGTAGCATCGGCGGCCCGGCCGCGATTTTGGCCAAAGAAAACATCCGCAAGGTGGACGTTGTCGAGTTCGCCGAACTCGGCATGGAAGCGATCTGGAAAATCGAGGTGGTCGACTTTCCCGCCTTCATCCTGATCGACAACAAAGGCCACGACTTCTTCGAGACCGTCGGGCCGGGTTGCTCGCATTAGCCCACATGACCCACCGTGCCATTGAAGCCTGAAGTGCCAGCGAAGGTGTGCAATGCCTTTTCCTTTACTGGCGCTTCAGGCTTCAATTTGCCACTCCGTCTGACTCGATTCGGGGTGCGTGCCCGATGCGAGTTGGTTCTCACGCACCGCTCACAACTTTGGTGTCGATAATCGTGCGTCCCACAAAAAACAGCCCCGATGAGAGTTTCCTCATCGGGGCTGTTTCAATCACTGTAGAATGACGGCCGAGCCGTTGGTGGCTTAGTAAATGTCTTCGTCGTGGCCGTGGCCGCCGGACTTCTTGTCGTCCTTCGGCTTCTCGGCGATCAGGGCGTCGCTGGTGAGCAGCAGCGTCGAAACTGAGGCGGCGTTCTGCAATGCGGAACGAGTCACCTTGGTCGGGTCAATGATGCCGCTCTTCACAAGGTCTTCAAACTTGCCGGTCGCGGCGTTGTAGCCCTTGTTGCCGTCGAGTTCGAGAACCTTCTCGCAGATCACTCCGCCGTCCACACCCGCGTTGTCGGCGATTTGCGTCGCCGGAGCGCGGCAGGCTCGGAGGATGATGTTGTAACCGACTTCTTCGTCTTGCTTGAGTCCCTTGGCTTTGACGCTGCCGGAAGCTCGCAGCAAGGCCACGCCGCCACCGGGCAGAATGCCCTCTTCGACGGCCGCGCGAGTCGCGTGCAGAGCGTCTTCGACGCGGGCCTTCTTCTCTTTCATTTCGGATTCGGTCGCGGCACCGACGTTGATCTGAGCCACACCGCCGGACAACTTCGCGACTCGCTCTTCGAGCTTCTCTTTGTCGTAGTCGCTGGTGCTGCTTTCGAGTTCGCGGCGAATCTGGTCGATGCGAGCCTTGATGTCCGCAGTCTTGCCGGAGCCTTCGATGACCGTCGTGTTGTCCTTGTCGATGATGACCTTCTTCGCTCGGCCGAGGTCGCTGAGTTGGACGTTTTCCAACTTGATTCCCAGGTCTTCAAAGATCGCCGTGCCACCGCACATGATCGCGAGGTCTTGCAGCATCGCCTTGCGACGATCACCGTAACCGGGTGACTTCACCGCGACGCACTTGAACGTGCCACGCAGTTTGTTAATGACGAGGGTTGCCAACGCTTCGCCTTCGACTTCTTCGGCGACGATCAGCAGTGGCTTGCCCGATTGAACGACCTTCTCCAGCACCGGGACCAAGTCCTTGATGTTAGTGATCTTCTTCTCGTGGATCAGGACGTAGGAGTCTTCAAAGACGCACTCCATCGTGTTCGGATTCGTGACGAAGTAGGGGCTGAGATAGCCGCGGTCGAACTGCATTCCCTCGACAACCTCGAAATCGGTCTTCAGGCTCTTGCTCTCTTCGACCGTGATGACGCCATCCTTGCCAACTTGGTCCATCGCTTCGGCCAGGATGTTACCGATCTCTTCATCACCGTTGGCGGCAACAGTACCGACCTGAGCGATCGCCTTCTTATTCTTACACTCGGTCGCCATACCGTGCAGTTTCTCAGTGATGTCCACGACGGCCTTGTCCATGCCGCGCTTCATGTCGATCGGATTGACACCGGCGACAACCGCCTTGAGACCTTCAATGAAGATCGCTTCGGCGAGCACGGTCGCGGTGGTGGTTCCATCGCCAGCGTTGTCAGAAGTCTTGCTGGCGACCTCCTTCACCATGCGAGCACCCATGTCTTCAAACTTGTCGCTGAGTTCAATTTCGCGAGCGACAGTAACGCCGTCCTTGGTGACGGTCGGGGAGCCGAAGCTCTTCTCGATGATGACGTTTCGGCCGCGAGGGCCGAGGGTCACGCGAACCGCACGGGCGAGTTTGCTCACACCGCGGCGAACAGCTTCTTTCGCCTCTTGATCGAAGGCAATCATCTTGGCCATGTGGGAAGTCTCCTGAGAACGTAGTGCAGGCGGCTCGCCTGCAATTCGGTGAATTCT
>JAYUFI010000899.1:0-3627 GCA_043738805.1 Planctomycetaceae bacterium
AAGACGTCGTCCTGGATGTGGCCTTCAGCCCCGATGGCCGGCAGCTTGTCGCCGGCGGAGCCGACAATTCGGTGCGAGCGTATGACATCGATTCCGGTCGAGCGTTGTGGCGAAATCAGCAGCACGTCGATTGGGTCACGGCGCTCGATGTCACCGACTATCGCTTCGCCGAAGAGCACGTCCCCAATGCCGACACTCCCGCTGTCTTTGAATTCAACGATCAAGAGAAGGCCAGGGGCTCCCACTTGCGACAACACTGGCAGTTCCCCGATGGACGCTACATCGTCCGCCGAGCGAACTGGGAACTCGAAGCGACCAGTGATGAAGTCGTCTCATTCACTCGCGTCACCACGACCGGCATCGGGACGACGTACAAAGTGAAGCGTGAAGTCATCCCCGCCGCTGCGTGGAAGGATCACACGGCGGTCATCGACTCGTTGAAGACGCTGCACTCCACATGGGATCGCCGCGCGACCGAGTCACCGTTTGTCGTGAGCGCGTCGCGCGATCGCACGGTGAAGATTTTCGCGCTGCGGACCGGAACGCTCTTCACGACCTACAAAGGTCATCGTCGCGAGTACGGGCCGTTGGCCGGTATGCACCGCGTCTTCGGAGTCCAGACAGAATCGGGAACTCGCCGCGTCTGGTCAGGTGGCGAAGGCCGGCACTTTCACGGCTGGAACCCCGTCACGGTCCGCGACGAAGACGGCACCGCGGCCGACATGGAATCGCGCTTCGCCAAGGAGTATTCGATCGACGCGCTGCGCCACGACTTCAGCGACGCGGTCTTCTCACTGGTCCGCTCCGGCGAGCGACTCTTCGCCGCATCCGCCAACGGCCAAGTCAAACAGTTCACGATCGCCGGACCCACCGCGAAGTTCGACATCAACACCCCTGCCCTCGGTGAAGTCTTCACCGGACAGCAAGATCAACTCTTTGCCCTGGATGTCCATGCCGGCACCTCGCGCGTCGCCGCCGCCGGCTTCACGGGTGAAGTCATCATCTGGCCAACCAACTCCGACAAACCGCTGACCCGTTTCCTGGCGTCGCCGACAATGAGTCCGCCACCACAACCGTAGGACGGCTCACTCGCTTTTACATCGAGCACTCAATCCCGATCCGTATTTGGCCGCGTGGCAACCAGCGGCTGGAGTTGCTGCATCCGCTGTCGGGCCGGAGTTTCCCAATCGTTGTCCGTGGCCGTGAAGAAACCGACGGCCAACTGAAACGTGCCGTCGAATCCTGCGGGCATGGTCTTCTCTGAAAAAATCATCAACCGCAGCTTGCGGTAGACTCCGGGCACATCCGTGAATTGCAGCCATGTGTCTTCCTTCGGTGGCTGCTGCATGACGTACAAGACCGCCCCCTTCTTGTCTTTCGCATTGTAGACCGCCATCCAACGCGAAGTTTTTTCAAGTCCCTCGGTCGGCTTCGCAGGCTCGCTGAGAAAGACGCCACGTCGCTGAATGCCGCCGTCGTTGCCGAAGAGATACTCGGACATCAGGGGCGACCACGCATACATGAGCGGATAACTCACCCTCAGATCGACCGCCTCGGCCGTTCGCATGCGGACGGATTCCATCAGCACGCCGTCACGCAGAGTCACGCTCGAATTCAGATGGACCGCCCGAATCTTCGATTCGCGATTCATGCGGAAAGACTTGCCGACGAGGTTCATCGTCGGAGTGATTTCCGTGACAGGCTGCTCATCGAGAAAAAACTGGACGAGCGAGACCTGTTCTTTCTCGACTTCGCCCGGTTTGCCGGGCACATCCAAGAAATGGGCCGAGCCGAGAATCCCAACACCTTTGATATTCATGACGGAGCCATAGGCACTGTCCTGAACGGCAATTTGGGAGTTCTGAAAATCAATCCCGCTGAGCGTCCACAACTTCGGGCCATCAATTCGAATCAAGACATCACCAATCGTGGCCGTCAGTTTTTCTGGCCGAGCGATCTTGGCTGCCGCGTGAACTGGCGGGTCGTTGGCCTGGAGTGCGAAGAACGGAGGGCAATTCGTTTGGGCGATCGCCTGCGAGCCACACGCGATAAGAATCAGAAAGCAAACGGAAATGCTGGCAAGCTTCATGAGAGCGTCTCCTGTGCGGGATCAATCGTTCGGGACTGTCACGCTTCCGGGATCATTCTTTCGGACATCTTCAGGCCGGGATGTTCATCGCGGCGCGAGTGGCAAAAGACGGCGGTCCACTCGGCGAGTCGGCGGCCGAGCTTACGGCAGGCGGCGTGCGTTTCCTCGTCGCGCGGTTCCTTGGCGGCGATCGCACCGTAGTGCAGCGTCAGATCGAGACTCACATAGTCGGTGACGCCAAACACCAGGAAGCCAAAGTTCATCAGCACCGTCAGTAAACTCTGACAGGCCAGTTCCGAGCCTCCGCCCCAGCCGCCAGACGAACTGAACGCGCAGGCGATCTTGCCATCCACCTTCGCCCATTGCGGCATCATCGTCTCGTCCCAGAATCGCTTCATCTTCCAACTGAGCAATCCCATGTTCGTCGGACTGCCGACCGCCAGCCCGTCGCACCAGACGACATCATCGGCGGTCGCCTCGTCCACTGAGCGGAGTCGAACCTCGGTGTCGGCGATGCTCCCCGCCCCCTCCGCCACAAGTGCCGCCATGCGTGCCGTGTGGCCAGATCGTGAATCGAAAAGGACGAGGATCTTGTTCATGGCGAATTGGCTCTCAGGCAAGGGATCGGCATTTCAATGGCGACAAGTGCGATGAGGTTGGATCGTAACGCGTTGTGCGTTTGTGTCCGACTCACGGTTTCGGGTGCGACTTGAAGAACTCCCAGAGGACTTCAGTGCCTTTCGATGAGTCTTCATGATCGGGATCGTGCCTGGCGGATCAATCCTCACGACTTCGGCATTTGAGTGATTCCAATCCACGAGGGGAAGACCTCGAAATGTCGTCAGGTCGTGGCCGATCGACGTGTTGGTTAAGCTGGCTTCGTTCGCAGTTTGCTCCCATGACATTCCGAGAGATCATCGCGTGCAGAATCGTCCCATGTCTGGTTCATCTGACAGCGCGTTTCGGTGGATCGCACTGGCTGTCGCGCTGTGTCCTGCCACATGGCTGTCGGCTGCGGAACCGAGCTTTCAAACGGACATTCGCTTGATCGTGCAAGCGCGATGTGTGAAGTGTCATGGGCCGGACGAAAAATCGGGCAATGTCAACTTCGCCGCGATCGCCGACGACAAGGTGGCGAATCGGCAGCGAAAGCTCTGGCGGAAAGTGGTCGCTCAGTTGGAAGCCGGAGCGATGCCGCCGCGGGACGCTCCGCAGTTGACGGGCGAGGAAAAGCAGCGGCTGGTCGCGTGGATGAAACACGCGATTGAAGTGGTGGACTGCGACGATCCGGCCAATCGCGATCCGGGGCCAACGGTGATCCGGCGGCTCAGCTTGTCCGAGTACAACCGCACGATTCGCGATCTCATGGGATTTGAATTCGACGCGGCCGCGACCGTCGGCATGACGGATGATGCGGGCGAGGGGAACAGCTTCGGCAATCTCGCGGCGGCGCTTGAGATGCCGCCGGCTCTGCTGGAAAAGTATTTCGCGGCGGCCGATCAGATTCTCGATCGGTTCTTTGGCACCGAGCTGAGTTC
>JAYUFI010000900.1:0-25329 GCA_043738805.1 Planctomycetaceae bacterium
GCCGGGTTACGAGTGGTCGGTGGAGGCGAATCCGTTTGGGCTGACCGATGAGAAAATTGGGCTGCTCGCCGATGCGGGCGTGAATCGCATCAGCCTCGGTGTGCAGTCGTTTGATGCGGATGTTTTGAAACTGCTTGAACGAGACCATCGTGAGGAAGAAGTCATGTCTGCCGTCGAGCGTATCTGCCGACGGATTGAGAACGTGGGGCTTGATCTCATTTTCGGTGTCCCTGGTCAGAGTCTCGAACTCTGGCGTGAGACATTGCGCAAGGCGATTGAACTTCGTCCGACTCATCTTTCGACCTATGGCCTGACGTTTGAAAAAGGGACCGCGTTTTGGACGCGTCGCGAGAAAGGGGCGCTGGTCCAACTGCCGGACGAGCTTGAGCGAGACATGTACTCGGTGACGATGGACGATCTCGCGGCGGCTGGTTTCGAGCATTACGAAATCAGCAACTTCGCCCGTCCTGGATTTCGCTGCCGACACAATCAAGCGTACTGGCAAGCGATCCCCTATTTTGGTTTTGGTCCGGGAGCCGCTCGGTACATCAACGGTGTTCGGACCTCGAATCACCGGAGTACAACGACATGGATCAAACGCGTCCTCGCCGGTGAAAGTGCAATTGGCATGGCCGAAGAATTGGAGCCGAAACATCGAGCCCGCGAAGCGCTCATCCTGGGCTTGCGACAGCTCGATGGAATTCGACGCGATCGCTTTCAACAACTCACCGGTTTCAATTTGGATGAACTCGCGGGTTCCGAGATTGCTCGCCAAGTAACGGCAGGAAATGTCACAGACTTCGGCGAGGGTATTCGACTGAGCCGAACGGGAATCTTTGTCGCCGACAGTGTCATCGTCGATTTGTTGTAACCAACGACGCAGTCTTCCAACGATCGGCCACTGCGGCTGACGTCAATGCTCTCTCCGTGTCTTCCGTGTGATCCGTGTCCAAAATCCACAACGGTTTCAAGAATTGGACACGGATTGCACGGAACACACAGCAAGGAGACAAAGCCACGTGCTCAACTCAAGGCTAGTTCCTGTTTCATGAGCACGCTAACTTTCGACACCTTACTGCTGACCACAAACGACTCTTGAAATCGTACTGTCTGGACCGCTCAATGCCTGCTGATTCGCCGAACTTGCTGAACCAACTTCTCGAAGACCGCATCCTCGTGCTCGATGGCGCGATGGGGACAATGATCCATCGGTATCAACCGACCGAAGCGGACTATCGCGGCCAGCGATTCGCCTCGCATCCGATCGACTTGAAGAATGCGGGGGACGTGCTGGTCTTCACGCAGCCGAAGATGATTGCGGAGATTCATCGAGCGTATCTCGATGCCGGAGCCGACATCATCGAGACCGATTCGTTCAACGCGAACATCATCTCGCTGCGCGAATTTCAGTTGGACGATCTCACGCACGAAATGAATCGAACGGCGGCCGAGTTGGCTCGTAGCGTGGCGGACGAGGTCACGAAATCGAACCCGTCGAAGCCGCGATTCGTCGCCGGCAGCATCGGGCCGACGAAAGTGATGCTCTCATTCAACGCCGACAAGGCGGGAGTGCGACCGGTTACGTTTGATGAGATGGTCGATTCGTATGCCGAGCAAGTGCGAGGATTGCTCGACGGTGGTGTGGACTTGCTGTTGCCGGAAACCTCGTTCGACACGCTCAACATGAAGTCCTGTTTGGTGGCGATCGAACGAGTGTTCGCAGAGCGCGGCGTTCACATCCCGGTGATGATTTCCGGCACGATCTTCACCGGCGGACGCACACTGACCGGGCAATCGCTGGAAGCCTTTTGGACGTCGTTGGCTCATTATCCGGCCGTTTCAGTCGGACTGAATTGTGCGTTGGGTCCGGCGCAAATGCGGCCGTATGTCGAACTGCTGTCGAGCCTCTCGACACGTTACATCAGTTGTTATCCGAACGCCGGGATGCCCGATGGCATGGGCGGGTTCGACTCGTCGCCCGACGAAGTCGCCGGGCACATTCACGACTTCGCCAAGAACGGCTGGGTGAACATCGTCGGCGGCTGCTGCGGCACGAATCCCGATTACATCCGCAAGATCGCCGCCGCCGTTGAAGGACTGCCGCCGCGCAAAATCCCCGACACGCCGCACTGGTCGGCGTATGCCGGACGCGAGCGGGTCGAGGTTCGGCCCGACGCCAACTTTCTGATGATCGGCGAGCGGACGAACGTCACCGGTTCGCGGAAGTTCGCGCGGCTCATCAAAGACGGACAGTTCGACGAGGCACTCGCCGTCGCCAAACAGCAAGTCGAAAGCGGCGCGAATCTGATCGACGTCAACATGGACGAAGGGATGCTCGACAGCGAGCAGGCGATGACGCACTTCCTGCACCTAATCCACGACGACCTCGACATCAGCCGTGCTCCGATCATGGTCGACAGCTCGAAGTTCAGCGTGATCGAAGCGGGCTTGAAGTGCCTCGAAGGTAAGGGGGTCGTGAACTCGATCAGCATGAAAGAGGGGGAAGAAAAATTCCTCGAACAGGCGAGGATCGTCCACCTCTACGGCGCGGCCGTTGTCGTTATGGCCTTCGACGAGTTCGGCCAAGCGGTCACGGCAGACCACAAAGTCGCGATCTGCCAGCGCGCGTTCAAACTGCTGACGGAGAAAGCTGGCTTCGAGCCCGAAGACATCATCTTCGATCCGAACATCCTGACGATCGGCACCGGCATGGAAGAGCACGCGAACTACGCGGTTGAGTTCTTCGATGCCGTGCGCCGTATCAAACAGGTCTGTCCCGGAGCAAAGACCTCCGGCGGTGTGAGCAACGTGTCATTCTCGTTCCGTGGGAACGACGCGGTGCGCGAAGCGGTCAACGCGGTCTTTCTCTATCACGCGATTCAAGCCGGCCTCGACATGGGGATCGTCAACGCCGGGCAACTCGCGGTGTATGAGGAGATCGACAAGGAGTTGCTGGCCCACGTCGAAGACGTCGTGCTCAATCGCCGTCCCGACGCGACCGAACGGCTCATCACGTTCTCCGAGAAGTTCAAAGGAGTCGGTGGCAAAGAATCGTCCGATGCCGTCGAAGAGTGGCGGCTCGGCACGGTCGAGAATCGCCTCAAGCACGCGATGCTTAAGGGGGTCACCGACCATATTGATGCAGACACCGAGGAGGCTCGGAAAAAATACGGTCGCCCGCTGAGCGTCATTCAAGGCCCGTTGATGGCCGCCATGAGTGTCGTCGGCGAGCTGTTTGGTGCCGGCAAGATGTTCCTGCCGCAGGTCGTGAAATCCGCTCGCGTGATGAAGAAAGCGGTTGCGTATCTTGAGCCGTTCATGGAAGCGGAGAAGGCGGCAGCCACATCTAATATTTCAGATTTGAAATCAGAACCAACTTCGTCGTTCCGAGGCACCATCGTGATCGCCACCGTCAAAGGAGACGTTCACGACATCGGCAAGAACATCGTTGGCGTCGTGCTGCGGTGCAATAACTTCGAGGTCATTGACCTCGGCGTCATGGTCCCCTGTGAAAAGATTCTCGAAACGGCGAAGGAGAGGCACGCGCAAATCATCGGCCTGAGCGGACTCATCACGCCGTCGCTGGACGAGATGGTTCATTTCGCCAAGGAAATGAAGCGGCAGGGTTTTTCGATCCCGCTGATGATCGGCGGAGCGACGACCTCGTCGAAGCACACGTCGGTGAAGATCGCGCCGGGCTACGACCACACCGTGGTGCATGTGCTTGATGCGTCGCAGTCGGTTCCTGTCGTCGAGAATTTGCTCGATCCGACTCGCAAGCCGGAGTTCGATCGCCAAAACGCCGCGACTCAGGAACGGGATCGAGCCAACTTCGCCGACCGCCAAGCGAGGTCGCTCGTCTCGTATGCCGACGCGCTGGCTCGACGTTTTCAAACCGATTGGGCCACTGTCGATATTCCGACTCCGGAGTTTCTCGGCCTACGCTTATTCGATGACTTTCCGTTGGCGGAACTCGTTCCATTCATCGACTGGTCGCCGTTCTTTCAAACGTGGGAACTGAAGGGGAAATATCCGGCGATCTTCAACGATCCGACCGTCGGCAGCGAAGCGCAGAAGTTATACGACGATGCCCGCAAGCTGCTCGACCAAATCATCGCCAACAAATGGCTGGCCGCTCGCGGCGTGTTCGGCTTCTGGCCCGCTCACAGCGAAGGAGACGACGTCCTCGTTGAGGTCGGCCATCAAGAATCCTTAGTCGCAGCGAGCCCGTTACTTTCAGATCTCCGCCCAACGACGTCTGACCTCCTCCGTTTCCCGATGCTCCGCCAACAATGGGAACGCAAAGGTCAAAGCGACTTCCGCTCGCTGGCCGACTACATCGCGCCGACCAATTCTGGACGCACGGATTACCTCGGAGCGTTCGCGGTCACAACCGGCATCGGCTGCAACGAACTCTGTGCTCGCTTCGACAAAGAACATGACGACTACCAGTCAATCATGGCAAAAGCCCTCGCCGACCGACTGGCCGAAGCGTTCGCCGAATGTCTGCACAAGCAAGCTCGCGATGCGTGGGGCTATGGCCGCAACGAGGGCCTGACGACCGACGACCTCATCGAAGAAAAATATCGCGGCATCCGTCCGGCGTTCGGCTATCCCGCCTGTCCCGATCACACGTCAAAGCGCCCGCTGTTCGAGTTGCTCCACGCCGAGAAGAACGCCGGGATCGAACTGACGGAAAGCTTCGCAATGCTGCCAGCCGCATCAGTCAGCGGCCTGTACTTCGCGCATCCGCAAGCCCGTTACTTCGCGGTCGATCGCCTCACGAAGGACCAAGTCGCAGACTATGCCAAGCGAAAAGGAATGACTGTCGCTGAAGTCGAACGGTGGTTGTCACCCAATCTGGGTTATTGAAATTGCCGAGCAGTCGCTTCAGCGATCCTACGTAGCCATCACGCTCCGCGTGACGAGCCGGTCGGGCTCCACAAGAAGTCTGTTTCACCGACACGCCGGCAAGCACTCGGCTCGTCACGCGGAGCGTGACGGCTACGTGCCGGTGGCTTCGCCGCGTTACAGATTCCACCACTCGATATACGACGTCACGACCGAGTTCACCCACTCGATACGGCAGGCTTGCCGGAGCGGTTCGTAAATCGCGATGACCCAGTAATTCGTTTCCGTTTCCACGTACATGCCGCTGTACCAGACCCACCACATCGGCCCAATCGACAGCACGTAGAGTGTGAGCAACACGATCGTCATCAATAGCCGCCGCAACAAAAAACGCCGAACCTTCGGCCAAGTGAGACGCGGCTTCTGAGAGGTTGTGGCCGGAGTCGGCTCAGAGATGACTGGCGGATGAGACATGCCGCCAAGCTATCGCACGCAACACGATTCAGCGAGTGTGAGATTGTTTTCGGTGACAGTATCCGAATCTTTGGAAGCGGGCCGCCCCGTTCGTCGGCATCATTTCACCGACAACTGACCTTACTTGATTGCGGAAAGACCACTGCATAAACCACGGAAGATGGCGATCTTTTCGGTGGGAGTCAGTCCGCTTGATCGGTATTTTTTCCAGAGTGGTTCGACCGTGTTGATATCGCGTGTCGCGAGCGAGGCGGCGAGTTCATAGCTTTCTTCACGCCAAAGTTTGTCCGTGAATGCGGCGGCGAATTCAAATGCTTTTTCACTCTTGCTGGCAGTGCCTTGTCGGCTGATGAGGCGCATGGCCCACAGCAATGGCCAGTCGGTATCCTCGGTCGAAGTTCTCTGACCTTCCCCTTTCGTGGGCTGATAACCGACCAAGCGACGAGCGACGACAGCGATGTCTCCCTTGTCCCAAGCCTCGGCAGTTTCGCGTTCGAGCGCCTCTCGGACATCGGTGAATTCGCCGTTCGTCGCAGCGGTTTCACAAAGTCGGGCTTGATTGGCTTGTCCCGCCGCTCGCAAACGTAGCCCCAAGCGGACGGATAAATTCGTCTTGAGAAAATCTTCGCGTGTTTCTTCGGGCGTGGCGTCGGCGGAATTGGCGGTCGCTTCTGCCCAGACGGCATCGACGAGAGACCACTCGCTGGCCGACTTCAAGATTTCCGTTTGCAGTGCAAAGCGCGCGTTGGCCGCATCGAGTGCGATTCGGCATTTGGCACGGTACTGATTGACCGCTTGGCGGATTTGGTCTTCGGTCTTCAAATCCAGAGCTTTCTTAAGCTGAGCTTTGACATCATTCGTGTCGTTGGCGATCGCATCGAAGCGGCTCTGTGTGGCAACCGTACAGGGGGCATGACCACGCAGATGTTGCAAGGCGTTGGCCAACGATTGAGCTGCTGCTTCGGTCTCACCGAGTAACGCTTGTGCTCGCGTGACTTCGGTGGCGGCAATCGCGTTCAAACGCGGTGGCAGTGCGTCGGGCATTTCGAGCCGCGTGATTTGCTTCGTATCGGGCAACACAAAATTGCGTGGCAGCGAGATCGACTTGAGGGCTGCCGCCGCATGGGAAGCGGCTCGGACGGCGGCTTCTTTTCGCTTCGCGGCAACTCGCGCGGTCGCGACACGCGCCCACACTCGTGCTTGCAGCGCGGGAGACTCATCGCGAACTGCGGCGGTAATCAGATCATCGCTTTCTCGTGCGGTGGATTTGGGTGCGACAACGAGTGCGTCTCCCCAAGCGGCAAAACAGTCCGCTTTCGTTTCCGCGTCCGGCGCGAGCTTTGACCAAGCCAACGCTTGATCGGCATGGTCTCGCAGAACCAACGTGATGGCCGTGACAACCCATTGAGGTGACTTCCACGGAATCACGGGAAGTGAAATGGCGGCTTCATCAACATTGAACGATTGCAGTAATCGAGCACGCCGCAGCGTGGCTGACAGTGTTCCGCTTGAACCTGCCGGCAGCGAGTTCTTTTGCATCAGGCTTTGAGCCTCTTTGGTTCGACCTTGCGCGAAATGTAACGCCGCCAAGTCGGTCGAAACTTCAAACGTTAATCGACCAAAGTCTGGTAATTCGCTGGTGGCCGCCGCCGCTTCATCGAGTGCGGCTTTGGCGGCGGCGACATTTCCGGCCGCAAGCTCTTGCCAAGCGATTTGTGTGAGCGGGATCACGCGATGAAAACGAAGCTGCTTGGGTTCCAATTTGACGAGCTGGTCAATGTTCTCACGAGCGAGCTTTAAGTCTCCCGCTTCGACGCAGGCTTCGGCAGTCAATCGCCGACAGTAATGCTTGCTGCGGTTATTTTCTGTGATGCGCGAGACGTCCACCATTACGGGGAGAATCTGCGACCGCAATTCGATACCACGTTCTTTGGCCGATTTCTCGACTTTCTTGTTGGTTTTATTTTTCTCGTCGGCAACGGGGTCTGTTTTCGCCACATCAACAGGCGCAGGATTATTGGCCGTTGGTATCGGTGCCGGCGCAGGTTTGATATTCGCTGCCGGATCGTTGAGCACAAAAAACCAAACGCTGCCCGCCGCGATCGCGACCATGCCGACTGCGGTCAGAATCATCAAGGGGTTCGACTTCTTCACCTCCGGAGCCGTTTGTGGCATCGGCGAGGCGTTCGCGGCACTCTCTCCTTTGGGAGCGGTGAAGATTGGCAGCGGACACTTTTCGTTGCAACACTTGACCTCTTTACCCGCGATCTCCGGACCAGCAAAGCCCTGAGTTTCACACATCGGACAGACGAGCCGAGTGGTCTTTCCCTTGGCTGGTCGAGGTGACAAAGCAGTCGCTCGACTGGCCGCTGCCGCACCAACCCCAAACGGATCGTCGTCATCATCTTTCGAGACATCGCCAGGAGTCGCCTTCGCAGCCGTTTTGGTTGGCTTGCTCGCTACCGCCGCCGATATTGGGGAGGGAGCAGCAGTCACGGGACTCGCTTTCGGAGCGGTCGGCTTCACAACAGCCTTCGGCGGTGGAGCCTTGCCCGGCTTCCCCCCTTTCATCGAAGCACCACAAAACGGACAGTACTCGGCGTCATCGTCGAGCACCGATTGTTTGCACCCAGGACATGTCGGAAGCATGAGCGTTTCGTTCAAAAATGATGGGATGATGTTGATCGTCGCGGCCAGGATAACAGCCGACGGCGAATGGCTGTAGTTCAGACTGGTCGATGCACGGCTTCGACCGTACCCGTTTCCATCAACCACGGACCACATCTTGAATCACGTCTCACGCTCACAGCGGAAATCACCGCTGAACTCTTCGCGACGATGCTTGCCTTTGAGTGACACTACATTGTCTGATCCAAAGCAGACTTTTGCTGCTCGCGGCGACGGTCGTGGACGCTCCGTTCGGGGAGCGTCAGGAAGCCCCACTGCAAGGCTTCGTCTTGGCGGTATTGTTTGCCGAGCGTCAGTGCGGTGGTCGCCTTCGAGAGTTCGTAGCCGAGATAAAACGCGTGTGACGAATCGACGGGGACAGTTTGCAGGATGTCGTCGAACAACTCGAAGGGATCGGTCCCGTGCCAGTAGCCGTCGCGGTTGAGGAGATGCAGTTCGCCGCGCTCGACGAAGACGCGAAAGTTCGCGTCGCGGATTTGCGTGGCGAGCCGTTGTAATCCCTCAATGCCCAGTTCATGGATTTTCGGATCGCGCAGCAGGACCAATTGCGAATTCACATGCTTCGGCAAAACGTGTTGCTGCACCGCGTGCCGCATCAGGCGGCGAGCGAGATCGAACTCTTTGACCGCCGAACGACACCAGTTGACGACCTCGGTTGTGAGCACGCTGCGGATGCCGAGTTCTTGACAGATCGCCGCCGCCACAAAGTTCAGTCCCGCGCTATCGACCTCGGAAAGCTCAGTCAGGTTGCCGATCCCCATCATCATCTCTGCGTCGGGCCAACGTCGTCGGGCGTCCATGTAGCGCGCGAGCGAGGCCGCGAAGCCGAAGCCGATCGGCTCCAGAATCGGATCAATGCGGAATGCTCGGCCTGACTCGTTCAGACGGTTCATCGTCGGCTGCAACGACGAGAGGTCATGCGTTTGATCCGGGATCACAACGACTTCGGCATCGCAGTCGGCCAGCCAGTCGCTATTGGAACTGTTGCCACTCAAAATTAACTCGGCACCGGCCTCAACGGCGAGTTCCACTTCATGGCGATCGAAACTGTCGATCGAAATGCGAAAGCCCTCCGACCGCAGCAATCGAGTCACCTCACCGACGCGTGGCCAACGTTCATCTGGCACACAACCGATGTCGATGACATCCGCGCCGGCTGCTCGATACCGCTGTGCTTGGTCCAGCAACGCGCGATCGCTCAAATGAGGTGCGTGATTGATCTCGGCGAGAATTTCGATGTCGTACTGACTCAAGTCCGCCGGCAGCCGTTGCCGACCGCCGAAGTATTCCGGCAAATCAAACAAGTCCTTCGGCCCGCGTTCAAACGGAGCGCCGAACTTTTGCGTCAGCACTGACAAGTCTCCGCCGCACCAGCCGGGCAACAAGACTCGATCAAACGGTGCACTCACTTCCAACTTGCGACCGACGAAATCGACCGACATCAACGCCGCCACGCTGATTCCCAACACGGCCACGTCGTATTCAAACCCCACTTTCGGAGCGAGCCGGATCAGCAACTCACGCAACGAGATTTCCGCCAGTCGGCCCGTCACAAACAAGATCCGTTCCGCTGACATGCTGATTGCCTTGTTTGTGGTGTTGAGGTTGTTTCGGTTCCGTTCCTCAGTTGTCCCACAGCCTCCGATGTCAGTGAACTCACTCGATGCAGTACAGCGAGTCCGTCCCGCGAATTAGCAGCTTCCCTTGGCTGATGGCAGGTGAAGCGTATGTCTCTTCGCCGAGCTTATTTTCCGCAACGACTTCCAGTGTCGCTCCCGGTTTGATGACTTTCGTCAGGCCGTTGTCGTCGAGGAAATAGACCAAGCCACCGGCAGTCACGAGCGACGCGCTGTAATGCGTGCCGAGCCGTTCTTGCCATTGAATCTTGCCCGACTCCGCGTCGTAGCACGTGCCGATGCCGCCATCAGAGACGATCAGAAAATAATCGCCGCAGGCGATCGGCGACGGGACGTAACTGTCCGCTTTCGTGTAGTGCCATTTCACGTGCGAAGCGTTTGTGATCTGGCCGCTGCCGCGCGGGTCAATCGCCATGATGTGATGATCGGGGAAGCCCCCGGTCATGAAGATCAAACCTTTGTTGTAGACCAGCGAAGCGACGAACTGTTCCGTCGGGCCATCGAGCTTCCAGAGTTGCTTGCCCGTATGCGGGTCATAACTGGCGACACACTTGCTGCCGGAGAGCATCATCTGCGTGCGACCATCGATTTCGCGAATCAGCGGCGTGCAATAGCTGCGAGTCTTGTGCTCGCGCGGAGTCTTCCACACGGTGTCACCCGTCGTTCGTTTCAGAGCGGTGATGTAGGACTCGCCGTCGTGATCGCCGTTGACGATCAACAAATCCTGGAACACGACCGGACACGAGCAGAACCCATGCACGGACGAAAAGACGCCGGGCCGGACCTTCCAGATTTCTTTGCCGTTGAGGTCATGTGCCGCGACGAGCATTTGTCCTTGATCGAAAAAGGCGACATAAACTTTTTCGCCATCGACTGCCGGAGTTCCCGACGCCCAACTGTTGAGCTTGTGCTTCTTCTCCAACGGAGCTTCGACAATGACTCGCTCCCACAGCGACTTGCCCGACTTGAAGTCCAGGCACATCAGAATGCGGCTCGGTTTGTCTTTGTCGGTATTCGCTCCCGACAGAAAGATGCGATCGCCCCACACGACTGGCGATGAATGCCCGCCGTAAGGAATCTTCACTTTCCAGGCAATGTGCTCGGTCTCGCCCCATGTCACCGGGACGGCAGTTTCCTGGCTCGATCCATCACCGCGCGGCCCGCGCCAGCCCGGCCAATTTTCGGCGTGAGCCGTAAAAGCCGCGCTGGTTATGAATCCCAAATAGATCAATGCACACAACAGCCGTCGCACGATTGACATGGTTCTCTCGCTCCCGTTGAAGATGCCGGCTGCTCGCTGTTTTTTAGCCCGCGCCGAATGATGAGTCGCCAGAATCTCGCCGAGCGGTCAAAGATGCAACCGTCTGCGTGATGGTCCGATGTGAAATGTTTCGCTGATCGGCGTGAAACGTTGCGTTGATCGTCAACGTTCTGGCTTCGGGACTCGCCGTTCGGAGGGGCCGGATCCGCCTCGCTTGCGTCCGCCTCGTTTGGGTTTCTTTTGGGCGAGGGTGAAGCCGGGCTTGTCGGGGTCATCGGGGCTGACTGCTTGGCCGAGTTGTTTCTTCAATTCGAGGATGCGGTCGCGGAGTTGGGCTGCTCGTTCGAATTCGAGGTTTTGCGCGGCGGCGAGCATTTCGGCTTCGAGTTCGTTGAGGAATTCTTGCGTGACGTACTGCGCCTCGCTGATGCCGACCGCTTTAGTGACAACCTGCTGAGCGGCGATCTCGTCTTCGATACCGCGTTTGATGGCCTTCTTGATTGTCTCCGGCGTGATGCCGTGTTCGGCGTTGTAGCGGAGTTGCAGTTCGCGACGGCGGTTCGTTTCGCTGATCGCGAACTGCATACTGTCGGTGACTTTGTCGGCGTAAAGAATGACCTCGGCGTTCGCGTTACGCGCACTGCGGCCGATCGTTTGGATGAGGCTCGTCGCGCTGCGGAGGAAACCTTCTTTGTCGGCGTCGAGGATCGCGACGAGCGACACTTCGGGAATGTCGATGCCCTCGCGGAGCAAGTTCACGCCGATGATCGCGTCGAACTTTTGTTCGCGGAGTTCGCGGATGATCTCGACTCGTTCGATCGCGTCGAGCTCCGAGTGCAGCCACTTGCAACGGACTCCCTCTTCGATGAGGTATTTTGTGAGGTCTTCGGCCAAGCGTTTCGTCAGCGTGGTGACGAGGACTCGTTCGTTGCGTTGGGCTCGCAGCAGGATCTCGGCCTTGAGATGCGGCACCTGACCGCGCGCGGGGAGCACGTGCAGCAGCGGATCGACGAGACCTGTCGGGCGAATGAGTTGCTCGACCACTTCGCCGCCGGATTGCTCCAGTTCCCAATCGTTGGGAGTCGCCGAGACGAAAACCGTCTGGCCGCGCATCGTGTTCCATTCGTCGAACTGCATCGGGCGGTTGTCGAGCGCCATCGGCAAGCGAAAGCCGTGTTCGACGAGCGTTTTCTTGCGCGACTGATCGCCGGCGTACATGCCTCGCACTTGCGGAACGGTGACGTGCGATTCGTCGACCATCATCAAGAAATCTTTGGGGAAGAACGCGAACAGCGTGTCGGGCGGCTCGCCTGGTTTGCGGCCGGCGAGGGCTCGCGAGTAGTTCTCGATGCCCGGACAGAAGCCGGTTTCGCGGAGCAGTTCCATGTCGTACCGCGTGCGGGCCGACAGCCGCTGGGCTTCGAGCAATTTCCCTTCTTGCTTGAAGACATCGAGCCGCTGGTACATCTCGGCTTCGATCTCTTCGACCGCGTGTGCGATACGGTCTTGAGGCAGTACGAAATGCTTCGCCGGGTAGACGTACATGTCTTCGAGCCGCTTGACCTCTTCGCCGGATGTCGGATTGATGATCGACAGCCGCTCGATCTCGTCGCCCCACAGTTCGATGCGATAGGCGAACTCTTCATACGCGGGCCAGACTTCGATGACATCGCCACGCACTCGGAACTTGCCGCGAGTCGGTTCGTAGTCGTTGCGGTCGTATTGAATGTCGAGCAGTTTCAGCAGCAACTCGTCGCGATCGATCGACTCCCCCGGTCGCAACGCGACCATCATTTCCAGATAGTCCTTCGGAGACCCGAGCCCATAAATGCACGACACGCTAGCGACGACAATCACATCTCGCCGGCTGACGAGGGCCGACGTCGCCGAGAGCCGCAGCCGATCAATCTCTTCGTTGATCGACGAGTCTTTCTCGATGTAGATGTCGCGCGCCGGAATGTACGCCTCCGGCTGGTAGTAGTCGTAATAGCTGACGAAGTACGACACCGCGTTGTGCGGAAAGAACTCCTTGAACTCGGAGTAAAGCTGCGCGGCCAACGTCTTGTTGTGCGACAGCACGAGCGTCGGGCGATTCAGCTTGGCAATGACATTCGCCATCGTGAAGGTCTTGCCGGAGCCGGTGACACCCAGCAACACCTGATTGCGTTTGCCGTCCTCAATGCCGCGCAGCAGTGAGTCGATCGCCTTGGGCTGATCGCCAGCGGGTTGAAAGGGGGCGACGAGTTCAAAATTGGACATGCGATGGATTCAAAAAGTGGCCATCATCAATGACCGAAACATGGCAGATGATAGGGCCATCGGGCTTTGGAATGAGTGATTGATATCGCTAGAAGGTTCGCCCGGTGGGCGGATCCATGCAAGACAAAGAGCTGTATCAGCAGGTATTGGCCTCGCCGCGCGCGGCATTGAGATCGAACGCCTGATACTCATTGATTCCCAACTGCACTCGCCATGTGCGTCGCTCGCTCGGAGGAATCGGCTCTCGCTGAACTCAAATTGACCCGCTTGGAGTTGCAACATAGAGTCCCGGCCCTTCCTGAGATTCCCTTCCTATCCGCTGTCTTGGCGGGATTTGGTTGCTTCGCGCGCCATGCGGTTTATTCCCTTCGTCAAAATTTGGTGTCTGATTCTGATTTGTTGCGGCGTGCTCGCTTGTGAGAGTTTGCCGTCCGGTCGTTCGTCGCACGAAAAAGGGACTGCGTTCAAACTGCCGCCGATTCCGGTGCCGCGCGATTCTGTGGAAGTGGATATCGTTTTTATTGATCGACCAGCGGGCGACCCGATGTTGGGCAAAGCGCTGTGGCGCGAAGTCGATCAAGTCGGAGCACTCACTGCAGAGCAACGAGTGGCGATTCGTGAGGCGGGAATTCAAGTAGGACATGTCGGCTCGTCACCGCCGGACGTGTTACAATCGTTACTCAATTTGGCGAGCGACGAATCGGAACGAAGGCGTCGCGAAGCGAACGGAATTCCGCAGACGTCCGCTCGGCGAATTGTTCTTCCTGGAGGGAGCGATACGGAAATCAACGCGAGCGAACCGATCACCTCGCGCGACGTCGATTTCCCTGATGGTCGGCATTTGGAACTGGTCGATGTTCATGGCAATCTGCGTCTCCGTGCCGAACGCAGTCAGGATGGTTGGGCGCGGCTTGATTTCTTGCCGGAACTGCATCACGGTCAGATCAAAACTCGCCCATTCGCAGCGCAGACCGGTTGGATGTTCCGCACCACTCAAGAAGTTCTACCGCTATTTGCTCAACGTTTCACGGCGAATCTCAATGTGGGTGAGATGCTCGTGATCACCGCCGATCGCGACCGAACTGGCACACTGGGACAAGCTCTATTTCAGTTCGAGGATGCCACTGGTCCCAAGCAACGAGTGATCGTTGTGCGACTCGCGGACCTGCGTGAAATCGCTCCCATTCGTGTGCCACAAAATTGATCGACCATGAGCGTCCTTTTTTGCCGACGTCTGCGAATGGAAATCGACCTCAGCCAGCGCGTGTTGGACGATCCGCAGTTGCCGGACGGCTATCATTGGCAAGCATGGTCGCCGGACATTTTAGAGCGACACGCGACGGTTAAGTTCTACTCGTTTCATCATGAGCAAGATGGTCGCGTCTTTCGGTCACTTCGCGAACAAAATGGTTGCCGGAATCTGATGGAGTACATCAGCGGCCACGATCAATTTATGGCCGAAGTCACTTGGCTGCTCGTGCATTCCACGGACGGTATTTTGGAAGATTGCGGTACCGTTCAAGGACTCTCGCCCGCTCCCGATTTCGGAGCGATTCAAAACGTCGGCATCTTGCCCGAACATCGCCGTCGAGGACTTGGCCGCGCGCTGATGCTCAAGGCGCTCCGCGGATTTCAACAACTTGGAATCACTCGTGTTTCGTTGGAAGCGACGGCAGTTAATCAAGGAGCCGTGCAGTTGTACGAGTCACTCGGCTTTCGCTTGGTGAAGACACTGTTCCGCGAAGTGGATCTGTAGGCCAGACGTCCGATTTTCCCAATGATGCCGGTTATTCATGGTCGGGGAAAATCCGCAAAGTCTTTGTGGTTTTTCAAATCATCCCAATTTGACTCCGTTCGTCTCTGACCTAGGTTTTGGGTAACAACGCTGACGTGACTCAAACGGTGATCACCAAATAACAACCGAGTCACTTCAGTTCGGCACCCGTGAATATCTCACGGACTGCCGAGGCAAAACGATGGCCGTCGCTTTGCCAATGTTACTTTCCGAGCCTGAGAGACTCGGTATCCAAAAACAAACCATCAAAGAGATTGAAAGAGAGACAACCATGAACCTGATTAAGAAATTCCTCGCGTCAGAAGATGGCCCAACCGCTGTTGAATACGCCGTCATGCTCGCCCTGATCGTTGTGGTCTGCATCGGCACGATCACCAACATCGGCACGAAAGTGAACGCTTCGTTCAACACCGTGACCAGCAAGACGTTCTAGTCGCACACAGCAATTTTTGTTGTGTCAGACGCACGCGAGCCACCTTGTTGAGTTGACCCTCAACAAGGTGGCTGCGGCTTTCGCAAGAGGCGGAAGATTGCCCCGCTTGGAATCTGGACAGCGTGTCTCTGTCTCTGTCGCTCTGAGCTTGAAGTGTCTCAAAGAAAGTTATTTCCCACGGAGGCCATCATGAACAGAATCAAGAAGTTCCTCGCATCCGAAGATGGTCCGACCGCTGTTGAGTATGCGGTGATGCTCGCGCTGATCATTGTGGTCTGTGTTGGAACGATCACCAACGTCGGCACGAAGGCCAACGCCTCGTTCAATAGCAGCACATCGAAACTGCCATAAGTTGGCAGCCGTTCCAATGGATCAATCATACGCGTCGATCGTCTTGTCGGATTTCCTGGCTAGGCGGATCGACCGTTTCTTGCAAAGTGTGAACGTCATGTTTCCTTTTTGGATGAATATCGAAGTTTCCCAATTGCACGAATTCCTGACGACGTCCTTCGTCGCAGTGGCTTCGGTGGTCAGTTGGCTGTGCCTTGCTGGCCGGTCTTAGTGACGCAGAGGCTTTCCTAAAGTAGCTGGTGATGCGGTTACGACCTTCCCCGGTTCGCGCGTCACCGCAGATTTCTCTCCTCGAATCAAAACTCACTCGAAAGGCCAATCAAGATGGACTGGCAAGAACTGTTGCTCAATCACTGGCATGTGAAATTGGTGACGATCACGTTGATCATCGCCGCGTGGATCGATGGCAAGGAACTGCGCGTTCCGAACTGGATCACATTCCCGATGGTGCTCTCCGGACTGGCGTTCAACACGCTGTGGTTCGGGACGGGCTGGGGTGCGTGGGATCGCGGTTTGATTGGCGGATTGCTCGGTGCCACTGTCGGTCTCGCCACACTCTTCTGGCTCTGGATGTTGGGCGGCATGGGTGCTGGCGATGTGAAGTTGATGGCCGGTATTGGTGCGTGGCTCGGCCCGCTGGTTATCGTGGAAGTTTTCATGGCGACCGCCGTCATTGGCGCGGTCATGGCTGTGGTCATGGTCTGGATGCAAAACGACTGGAAGCGACACACGACGAACTTCTTGGTGATCATCCAAGAATGGCTCGACATGAAGAAGCTCGGCGTTTCCGGAGTGGCGGCGATCGCGGCTGACCGGAAGCCGACGATGCGACTGCTCCCCTACGGAATCCCGATTTGTTTCGGTGCGATTGCCGTGTTCCTCTACGACGGCATGTTGATCTAACGACCGGCGAAAACTGCGAGTTGTCAGGGGCTTTTCGGCCCCTGTCAGCCTGCGCGAAGGTTGGTCAGCAGATCATTTCCCTCAATGTGAAACTCTATGTGACCGGCAGGACCGTTAAAGGCTGAAGAGTTTGCCTAGACGGTGCCGATCATACGAAGGAAGGCGTGGTGCAACATGCGATTCAAGACCATTGTGCTTCTGGCGGTCGCCGGAACTTGCGGGCTTGTCGCGATGCTGGGAGTGCAACAAGTCCTGTCGAGCAATGCGAACGAGGGTAAGACTCAGGCGGTCGGAGTGTTAGTCGCCACCGCAGAAATTCTACCTGGGCAAGCTTTGGACGAGAAGAACGTTGAATTCAAACAACTGCCGGTTGAGGTCATCCCGGAAGGGGCTGTGACCAAGCCGGAGCAAATCAAAGAACGAGCATTGAAGGTCCGAGTCTTTCCCGGTGATCTGATCACTGAGATCAAGCTTGATAAGAAAGGGAGTCGAAACGCATCGAGTGACGTTCCGAAAGGCATGCGAGCCGTCTCCATTCCGATTGATCCCACGATGACTGGAACCGGTCTCATTCATCAAGGGGACAAAGTCGATGTGCTCGTCACACATCGTTCCATCAACAACGGACGAGATCAGGGAATTGGCAAGGAGGTCAGAACGGTTCTGGAGTGCATCGAGGTGTTCGCGATCGACGGTCAGCGTGACTCAAGCGCAATGGCGTCTGACAAGGTGCCAGGACAGGTCAAGAACGTGTCGCTGTTGGTGAACTCTGAACAAGCTAAGTTGTTGAAGCTCGCGGGTGGTGTCGGAGATTTGCATCTCACACTGCGAGGCAACAACGACGATCAACGGTTGGATGAAAAGGAATTGTTTGATCCTCGCTTAGCCACTCCTGAAATCATGATTGAGCGTGAACGAAATGAGGAAGACCCTCACCGGACGGTAAGTCAATCAGTGTCGGTCGAAAAATCAGAACCAGAACTGAAAACCAAGAAATGGAAGATCGAAATTTTTCGTGGTTCGGAGCGAGCGACGGAAGAGGTGGATTTGCCTGAAGCCGATGAGTTGGAGGCGACTCCGACAGCCGCTGCCGATCAACAGCAGCAACATCAACAACGACAGCAACAGAGCGGACAACCTTGGATGGGAACCATCCGAAAGTTGTTTGGAGGTTAATTGCGACACCTGTGCGAACACAGGGAAAGCAGAAGAGGTGGTTGGCCACAATCGCCTCTTCCGCGTTGCGCCGCTGAAGCGATCGGCGGCCACATGGATGTGATGCGAGGTGCAGGGATGTGTCAGCTTAACCTTGACTATGTTCGATTTAACGCCGCTGGAATTTTGCTGGCGTGGATGGCAATGACGTTTGCCGACAACCCGCCTCTGTTTGCGCAACAACAGCACTCGTCGCAGCAACAAGCATCGAACAGCAACGAGCCGCTGGTACCGATCACCGCCCATCGCACTGATTTGGAAGTGATCGAGAAGTTTGCCAAGGTGCTCGAAACGAAGAACCGCATCGTTCGCGTGGATGGTTTTGACCCCGTCGTTCTGAATGTCTCTGCGTTGACTCCCAACCGGATTCGGATTTCTGGTTTAGTACAAGGGGTCACGACACTCGTGATTTATGATGAGACGGGTGCGAATCTGTCGGTCGAAATCTTCGTCAAAGGTGACGCACGCACGCTGCAGGCCATCATCGACCGCAAGTTTCCCAACTCGTCGATCGAAGCCTTCAAAGTTCAAGACGCGATCGCGTTGCGCGGCTGGGTCTCGCATCCCGAACACATCACGCAAATCGTCGAGATCGCTGAGCAGTTCTATCCCAAAGTGCTCAACCAGATGAAAGTGGGGGGCGTTCAGCAGGTCTTGCTCAAAGTCAAAGTGATGGAGGCTCAGCGATCGACCATCCGCGAACTGGGCATGAACTTCACCTACTTGAACCGCAACGGATTCGTCAACAGCTCTCCCGGAGCGATCACCAGCTTGGATACCGTTTCACTGCCATTCAAGCCAGGCGTGCCTTCTGCCCTGGCATTACAGAGCAGTATCAAGAACGCGACAGGATCGTTCGGGATCATCGGTGACAACAATGTCTTCAGTTCGTACATCACCGCGCTGCGTACCGAAAACTTGCTCAAAATCCTCGCCGAGCCGGAAGTGCTCGCGTTGAATGGTCGTCCCGCAACTTTGTTATCTGGCGGCGAATTTCCGATCCTCGTGCCACAGACCTTAGGGACCGTTGGTATTCAATATAAACCGTTCGGTGTTCAACTGGAGGCGGTTCCCGTCGTTCTCGGCGGTGGAAGTTTGCGGCTGGAACTGCAACCAGAAGTGAGTGACCGCGACTTCAGCAACTCGGTGACGGTGAGCGGCATTACGGTTCCTGCACTGACGGTGCGACGAGTCAACACGCAGGTCGAAATGAAATTCGGTCAGACATTGATGCTCGCCGGTTTGATCTCCAGCAAGCAGGCCACAACGATTCAGAAGATTCCGTTCTTGGGCGAGTTACCTTACATCGGAGCAGCGTTTAGTCGGAAAAAATCGGAGGACTCCGAGACGGAGGTGGTCATCACGGTGACCCCCGAATTGGTCGCTCCTTTGGATGAAGGGCAAGTTCCACAAGGAGGTCCCGGACGCTTTACGGATTCTCCGACCGACCGCGAGTTGATGGCCTATGGCCTGTTGGAAGTTCCCAAGACCGGCGAACGCTGTGAAACCTGCGGCCCAGAACAATCCGGCCCTTACATCGTTCCGGGACTGAAGAAAAGTGGCTCATCCGCCGTTCCGAGCCCCGTCGTTCCACCAGTTCCGAAGAGCGATTTACTCGTGCCTCCTGCCGCTCCTGAGAACGATCAGACGGCTCGATCCAAACGAGTCAACGCACCAATTGCCGCTCGACGAGCGGCAAGCTCACCAGTCCGGCAGGTCGGTTTTGATGACTCACCGCAAAAGCCTTCGGCCACCGAGTTAGACGTTCGGCGTTCTCAGCCATCTCCGAAAACGGCTCCGCAACGGCCATCATCGGCGAGCGATCAATCACAGAGCAAAAATGCCAATCAACGCTCGTCCGCAGAACCCAGCACCGCACCGGCCATGAAATCCAGCAACGGCTCGAATGCTAAGAATCGCAAACCAGGTCTCATTGAGCCGGCTGCTCGATAGTCCCTGAATCCTGTTTTCCGAATGGTCCCGTGTTATGAAAACTGTTGTTCGTCTCGCACTGGTTGATCCCAAAGATTCCAGCCGAGCGTCGTTAAAAAATTTATTGCTCGGCATTGAGACTGTCTGGCTGGAAGCTGAATGTTCCAGCTACGACTACTTCCTCGATGTTGTCACGCAGACGATGCCTGACATTGCACTGATCGCGATTGATTCCGATCCCAACATGGGGCTTGATCTCGTCGCGCAGATTTCCAGCAGTCTTCCGACCTGTGCGGCGCTGGTGATCAGCACTTCGCAAGAAGGAAGTTTGATTCTGCGTGCGATGCGCAACGGAGCCCGCGAATATCTGTCGCAGCCGTTGCGTCTCGATGATTTCTTGGCCGCGCTGGACCGGATTCAGCAAACTCATAACAGCCGCAACGAAGATGGCCGCACAAAGAATTCGCAAGTCATCACGGTCACCGGTGTGAGCGGCGGGCTGGGATGCACCGCAGTTGCCGTGAATTTGGCGTGTTTGCTCGCACAAAATCCGCGCAACAATGTTGCCGTCATGGACCTCGATTTGTCGCTGGGCGATGCCGATGTGTGGCTCGATATCATTCCTGACTACACGATTCAAGACGTGGCCGACAACATTACTCGGCTGGACTACTCGTTGTTGAAGCGTTCGCTCACACAGCATTCTTGCGGAGCGTTTTTGTTGCCGCGTCCTGTGCAAATGGATGACCGCCCGGTGATCACACCGGATGAATTGCGTCGAGTCATCGCACTGCTGAAGGCGACGTTCACGCACTTGATCATCGACGTCAGCAAGGGATATAGCCCGCTCGATCTAGCCGCGATGGAATCATCAGATACCGTGCTTATGATCACTCAATTGGATCTCCCTTGCCTGCGAAACGTCGTGCGCGTGATGCAGTTCTTTGATCAGAAGACGGCACTCACGGAAAAAGTCAAAATCGTCGTCAACCGCATGGGGTTGCAAGACGCGAACATCAGCCTCAATAAGGCTCTCGAAACCATCGGTCGTGAAATCTATTTTCAGTTGCCAAACGATTACGTGTCGATGGTTGAATCGCGCAACAACGGAGTCCCTTTGCTGACTCACGCGCCAAAATCGCGCATCACCAAAGCGCTGGAACAACTGGCTCAGAATCTCGATTTGAACTCCGACCAAGCGGTCGAAACCAAACGAGTCGCCGAGCAGCCTAAAGGTAAAAAGGGACTCTTCAGCTTCTTGTCGAGTGGATCGCGCTGACCTCACCAAATGGCAGAGCATCGGCACTAACCAGCGGTGACACTTCAGTCCTCAGTTGTCGAGCAAACTGCGGATTTCTAACCCGAATGGCGCACCGTGCCATTGAAGCCTGAAGCGCCAGCGAAGGTGAGCCATGCCCTTTTCTTCGCAGGCGATTTAGGATTCAATGTGACACACTGTCTTTCTGTCTGGATGGCTGGCTCGGTTCGGGATGCGGGCTTACTGAGCAAACAGTTTCGGAAGCTCACGCACCAGCCGCCGTGTTTGTACGTGTGGCGCAAGCTCTCAAAATTCGATTCGGCATTTCGGCAAGCGGCTTCTGAGTCGCTCGATGCCGCTGTCCGAAACGCGCGTGTCGGAGAGGTAGATTTCACGCAGCACACGCAGTGATGCCAAATGTGCGAGGCCGTCGTCAGTCACCGCACACTTAATGACCGACACATGCCGCAACTCGCGCAGCTTTGTCAACGATTTCAGGCCGTCATCGCCGATCTTCGTGAAGCTGAGATCGAGCCAGCGCAGTTGGCTCGCTTGAGCGATCGCAGCGAAACCTCGATTCGTCACCTGACTGCCGGAAAGGTCCAAGCCGATCGGGTCCGTCTGTTTGAGCAAGACCTTCAAACCCTCGTCACTCAACGGCAGACTGCGCAGTTCCAACGCAAGGTCCGGAATCTTCGCAAGCTGATCAATCACATTGGGATCAACTCGCCCCGTAGCATCCAGATGCCCGGCTTTCAATCGGACCAGTAACCCGACGGTCTCCGCCTCACGGACTTCAAACCGTTTGATGATCGCACCGCGTCCGACTAACTCGTGGATCGCATCGTCGATGTGTGGGTTTGTTTGCTCGGCTTTCAAACAGAACGTCAGCCCAACGATCAACAACGCCGCGATGAACGACCCCCTCTTCGTAGAACGGTTTTCCAAACCGTTCGCCACGAACCGCTCGGTTTGAAAAACCGAGCTACGAAAGTACGTACTCAAACTCAGCATTTTCAGAGACCGCTCTTCAACGTAAAGGTGCCAAGAAACGCAAAGGTTCGCAAAGAATCAGGCAATGATCGACATGGACTCTCCATCGTGGCCATGCAGGTTAATGCTCTTACTCCAACCGAAACTTGTGCCGCGCGTAATGAATCGCGTTGATCAGGGCATCGACTTCCGCTTCGGTGTTGTAGAACGCAAAGCTCGCACGAGCAGTTGCGGGGACGTCGAGCCATTCGTGTAACGGCATCGTGCAGTGATGACCCGCGCGCACGGCGACCCCCTTTTGATCGAAGAGGTCGGCCAAATCGTGAGGATGAACTTTCTCGACCGTGAAGCTGACGATCGCTCCGCGATGTTCGAGCGACGGACCATAAACGGTGACTCCCGGCGTCTGCGGCAGCAATCGCAGCGTGCGTTCGAGCAGCTTCATTTCTTGCGTGTGAATCGCGTCGAAGCCGATGGATTGCACGTAGTCGATCGCTGCTCCCAAACCGATCGCCTCGGCAATCGGCAGCGTTCCGGCTTCAAACTTCGAGGGGAGTTCGCCCCACGTTGAGGATTCGAGTTTCACTTCGTCGATCATGTTGCCGCCGCACATGAACGGGTCCATCGCCGTGAGTAATTCGCGGCGTCCGTACAACACGCCGATCCCCGTCGGGCCGTAAATTTTGTGGCCAGAGAATGCAAGGAAGTCGATCGCCGGACTCAAGACATTGGTCAGCATGTGCGGAACGCTTTGAGCGCCATCCACCATGATCACCGCACCGACTTGTTTCGCTCGCGTCGTCAGCTCTTGAATTGGGTTGATCGTGCCGAGCACGTTCGACATCGCCGTCACCGCGATCAACTTCGTCTTCGACGTGATGATGCGATCAAAGTGCGACGCATCTAGACGACCGTCCGCTGTCAGCGGAATGAAACGCAGCTTTGCACCGGTCGCTTTGGCGACTTGCTGCCAAGGGACGAGATTCGCGTGATGCTCCATTTCGTTGAGCACGATCTCGTCACCTTGCTTGAGGAACTTACGCCCCCAGGCATTCGCCACGAGGTTAATCGACATCGTCGTCCCCGACGTGAAGATGATTTCCGCCGAGTCTCGCGCACCAAGAAATCGCTGGACTTTCTCACGAGCCGCTTCCAGTTCGACAGTGACTCGATCGCCAAGTTGGTGAATGCCGCGATGCACGTTGGAGTTATAGGTCTCGTAGACCTCCCGCAGCTTGTCGATCACCACCTGCGGCTTCTGTGCTGTCGCACCGTTGTCGAGATACGCCAACGTCGCCCCATTCGGCAGCGGTCTGTCCAGGATCGGAAAGTCGGCTCGGATCGCATCGAGATTGAATTCACGCGGTGCCATGACGGCTCTCTGTTCTGCAGGCGTTGTAGTCTCGTAGGGCGGGCACTCTTGCCCATCGAATCTGTAAAGCGACGGGCAAGAGTGCCTGTCCTACGACTTGCGGGATCGTGCCTATCCCGAACTCGCGGCGATCGGCTCGCCGACTTCGACGGGCGGTTGCTCCAGCGAGTACATCATCGTCTTGAGTACCTTGAAGCCCAACAAACCGCAACGTTGGCGAGTCGCCGTCAGCGGCACCTTCAACAACCGCAGCATGTCCGGAGCTTGAAAGCCGCGCAGCTCATCGAGCGATTTTCCTTCGACATGCTGACACAGAATCGATGCTCCGGCCTGACTGATCGCGCAGCCTTTCCCGTTGAAAAACGCCTCGGCGACATTGCCGTGGTCGTCCAATTTCAGTTCCAACCGAATTTGGTCGCCACACAACGGGTTCTTTTCGCTGTGCGAACAAGTCGGACATTCGAGGTGCCCCTTGTGGTACGGGCATTCGTAATGGTCGAGAATGTAATCGTCGTAAAGCTCTTCGTTCACCGGCGTCGATTCCTTTTTGACAGTTCTGGGTGTCAAAAATAGCGATGAGCGGTGGCAGTTCAAGGGGCTCCGACAAATCACATTCAGGTTGCGTCTGAAAACCGATCGTTGAGCTTCACATCTTCAACACTGCAATCGCGTCACGAATCATTTCCGGCAACATCGGATCGGAACGAGTAAGAGAACCAACGTGATCGCTCACAATGCAGCATCAGGGAGTGAAACCGCTACTGCAATCCTTTAGCCTGAGAAACAAATGCCCCAAGAGATCGCATGAGGAACCGACGATGGCCAAACTCAGATGCCAATGCGGCCACAAATTTGTCATCGACTTTGAGAGACTGACGGTTCAAAGCGCACGCAAAGTCCGCTGCCCAGAGTGTGGCCAATCGTTTCCACTCGCCGAAAAAAGTCTTGATCAGCCAAAGCCTGAGATCGCGGTCGCTCCCAAGATCATGAGCCCGTCCATCATGGCGGCCTTTGCAACCGACGAAAAATCGCCGCCAACAACCGACGATGATGACGACGATTGGCCGATCGCAATTCCACTGTCGGAATTGAAAAGCGAGCCCAACGCATCTGACCAACAAGCGACATTACCCAAGTCGACAATCGCTATCGTGAATTGGCTAGCCGTGATTGCCGTCGTCTTAGTTCTCAGCAGTGGCGTGATTTCGAATGGGATCGTTCAACAATCTGCGATCGGCATGATCGTGACGAACATGCTCCTCACGGCCATTCTGTTTGAGCTATGGCGCATCCGCCGCAGGCTAGGGACATGAGGAAAAATGACTTCGTGTTTTTGTAGCCCGGTTTTTCAAACCGGAGGGTCAGTTCGACCGGTTTGAAAAACCGGTCTACGGAATCAGTCATCCTCGCCTCCTGGACGACTGAGACATCTCACATTCATCGACGGGTCATTCCAAGAACACGTTCAGATGACGAAGTCCGTCTCGCGACCGAGAATGCGGTCGACGACGTCTTGTGGTAGCTCGATCGCTTGCTTGGCTCCCGCTTCGCGGTCAGCGGGGTTGATGCCGCAATAGACCGACCAAGGACCAAGATGTCGCCAACGGCCCGCTCGTTTGGGTTCGTTGGGCATGACCGGTGTCGTGCAGCGGTTGCAGCCGATCGTCGCGAAGCCCTGCGCGTGTAGCGGGTTGGTGATGACGTTGTGATCGTGGATGTATGCCGCCATTTGCTCGTCAGTCATCATGGCCAACGGATTGATGCGAATGGTGCTATTCTCTGTATCAACTTGCAGGATCGGACAGACCGAGCGTTTGCCACCTTCGCTGCGTCGCAGGCTGCCGACGAGCGCGTGGTACTGACCAGCAACCTCGTTGAGCGGCTCAACCTTTCGAGCATGACAACAT
>JAYUFI010000901.1:0-3621 GCA_043738805.1 Planctomycetaceae bacterium
CTTCAGCACACGCGCTGGAACCGGTACTTCGGCCGCATCCAGTCCGGAAGTTCCCCAGCACACGGCTGCGAACGCCGGCAGCACAACACAACGCTTGACGAATAGTTTCAACATACCGCATTACCTCGCATCACGATGGGAAGGCGAGAACACCGGGGCAGCGGGGTTCAAACCGCTTTGCCGTTTAGAATCTGGTCGAGATGACTGACTGGGCGAGATTCTATCGCCCTCAAGGTTGCTATTTGAAGCAAATTCTGCCGCTAGGCTCGGGAATCTACAACGTCGAGTGCGGGATAAAGGTTGGCGGGTAGAAAATAAAACTGCGGATTCTGTCCGCGCATGCCCCCACCTCGATCCATCAGGTCTCTCACTCCATCGGCCGGCCAGTGTGCTGGACTGATCGAGATTCGTGTGCGTCGTTCCAATGCGTGCGACTCCGATTCCCGTCAAGGTTTGCGGGATGCTCGCCACCGGTTGAGCAAAGTCGAACGGTATGAGATCGAACCCGGAGCATTGAGTTTTCAGCTCGCGCAGCCCGTCTCGACCATCTGGCAATTACCGCTGTCAGACGGACGGATGTCCGATTGTGATGGATTCTCCGGTCCCAACGATCCGATCAACTGAAAGGCTCGGGTGTTTCAAGACGGTGTCACAAGGAGGAACCCTTCATGCAGGTCAACGTCAGACGGCTGACGGGTGCCAGTCTCTGGTTGACGGCAACGGGACTGGTGTTGCTGTTTGAAGTCCAGATGAGCTGTCAGCGGACGAGGTCTGTCACGTTGGCAGCATCGGCACCGCCTCGGTCGTTACAGAAGTACGATCCGATCATCGGACGAACAGTGTGTGGTGGCAATGGCGTTCGTTTAGGTGGAGTCGGTCAGCAACACACCTCTGCAATTCTCGTGGTCGGCAGCACGGGATCGGCCTTGGAGGGTGAGTTTGAAGTGACCCTGAAGGTCGAGCGAGCCAACACGCACCATTCCAGCAGCGACAATTCCCGCAGCATCTCTGGCACGCGAGTGTTGGCTCCAAGCGACATCGACATCCGGCAAGCTCGAGTATCGGACAAGAAGTGTCTCTCACCTCTGTCACGAGTCAAAGCAGACCCAATCGCTCCACCGAGATCGCCGCAGCTCGATGTGAGTCGTCGAGTCTTCTTCATTCACTCGCGGTGTGGTTCGCTTGATGATCCCGCGAGTTACTCGGCGATCGATTGTCGGCTGGTCGGTGAGGCGGCTTCGATTCGAGTGTATGCCGAGCAACCCGTGCTCGACGGCGATCGTCTACACGAACTGGTCGCCGAGTTGACACATCTGGCGGACGAAGCCATCGGCCCTGCGATTCAGGCTCTGGTCGGACCGGTGCGAGATGTTGATGGCGACGGCAAGCTGGCTGTGGTGCTGACGGCACGACTCGGCAAGAGGGACACGGCATTGGCGGATGTCGATGGCCTGACACGCGCGAGCGACTTTGTCCGCCAAAATCTGCGACCGTTTGGCAACGAATCCGACGTGATCTTTCTGAATGCGAACCTCCAACCAAGTGATCGGCTTCGTGCTGTGTTTGCACACGAATGGGCACACGCTGCAATTTTCGGCCGACGATACGGTGATGGCGGCCGCGATTCGGTGCAACCTCCCACCGAAGACGACTGGCTCAACGAAGCGTTGGCACATCTGATCGAGGTCCAGGCCAGCGGATCATCGTCCAATGTGGCTCATCGCGTTCAGCACTTCCTCGAACGATCGGAAGCCGCGCCGTTGCTCGTTCGAGATTACTATCGGCCCGAATTCTGGCGGCATCATGGCTGTCGAGGTGCCGCGTTCTTGTTCCTTGACTGGTGCATCGACAAGTCGGGACCGCAGTTGTTCGACAGACTCATCAATGGCGACGAGATCGGTGTCGAGAATCTGGAACGAGCGACTGGGCGATCGTTTGATGACCTCTTTCGCGAATGGACAACGTCGATCGGGACGAATCTGACGCGGAGTGACGAGATGGCTGACCTCGTCACAAATGGGACCGATCCCAACGCGATAGCACTCTGTCAGACAACCCTCGCGGCCCGGCCAACATTTCACGAGTGGAGGCCGAAACAACCCGAATCGCAATCCATCACGCTGCGACTGAAAGGAACAACAGCAGCCTACGTCAGGGTGACTCTGGACGAAGCTGCTACCAACTGGCGATTGTCCGCTGATGCACCGCCGGAATGCGGGCTTCAACTGACCGTTGTCCCAATCGAGATTGCGAAATGACGTGCTCGAATCGCACGTGCGAACGAGACGGAGTTGATCGCCCGTACTTTTGGCTGGTTCGGCTGGTATCGACGCCTGAGCAAAAACTACGAAGAACTCACGAAGAACAGCGAAGCCATGATCTTCGTCTGCATGATCCCCGCATGCTGAGGCACTTGAAAATGTCAGAGTTGGCCCACGAATGCGAAACATGACCTCTCAAACACGTTCTCAGCAATTCTCCTTAATTTGGTGCGTATGGGACCTCGAAGACTCGACCCAGCCTACAGCTTGACCGATTTGAAAAGGGCGACAGCCCCGACTAGGTGATCTCCCCGTCTGCTCACACCACGACTGGGATTGGGATTCCGCAAAAAAACAAACGCCTCATTCCGCCAGATCTACACATACTGCCGCACAAGCATCTCGGCCGCAGTTTCGTCGAGTTGATCCGCGCGGCGGACTTCTTCAAAGCGGGCGAGCAGGTCTTCCGGAGTCAGTCTCCGTTTCTCGGCCCCTTGAAAATCGTGCAGGACTTGGCCGCGAACCATCATGATCAGGCGATCACCCAAGTGAGCGGCCTGCTGCATCGAGTGTGTGACCATTAGGGTTGTCAGTCGATCGCGTCGAATGAATTCTTCGGTCAGGCGGATCACCTGATCAGCACTCTTCGGATCGAGTGCGGCCGTGTGTTCGTCGAGCAACAGCAGATCCGGTTTGAGCAGTCCCGCCATGAGCAGCGTCAGCGACTGCCGCTGTCCGCCCGAGAGGCTGCCGATGGCGTTGTCGAGTCGATCTTCAAGGCCCAGTCCCATCGCGCGGACTCGTTCGCGCAGGTCGCTCTTCGTGGAAGACGACAGCGCCCAACCCAGCCCCCGCGCGCGGCCTCGCTTCGCCGCGAGAGCCAGGTTCTCGGCAATCGTCATCGACGGCGCAGTGCCGGTAAACGGGTTCTGGAACACACGGCCTATGAACTTTGCACGCCGATGCTCTGGCCAGCGAGTGATCTCGTGCCCATTCAACTTCAGCCGCCCGGTATCGACGAAAAACGAACCGGCGACCGCATTGAGCAGCGTCGATTTGCCCGACCCGTTTGTGCCGATCACAATCACAAACGAACTGGCTTCGATCCTCAGGTCCACACCTCGCAAGGCCCGCACTTCGTTCGGAGTTCCCGCATGAAAGGTCTTGGCGATTTGTTCGATGTCGAGCATGTCGTTTGGTTTCTTTGATTCTTTCTCCCCTCACTCTTTTGCGGAGAGGGGACATGAGAAGACTCACTTCGGCGGCTGGCTGCTCAATTGGACTAGGGCCTCCAACACGCGAGCCCGTTGCTGATCGGACAGCTTGAGATAGCGATGCCTGCCGTCGGCGAGCGGCTCGA
>JAYUFI010000902.1:0-3620 GCA_043738805.1 Planctomycetaceae bacterium
GGCGGACGCTTCACGGGATGATGAACTCAGAGCGTCTTGGAGCGTCCGCCCTCGCTGACACTTCGGGTTAGTGATCTCTTCCATTGAACTGACAAAAGAATATCTCACCTCATGAGCAGCCCTTACGACGCATTGTTGATTGTTGGATTCGGTGGTCCGGAGAAGCCGGATGACGTGATGCCGTTTTTGGAAAACGTCACGCGCGGCAAGCCAGTTCCTCGCGAGCGGCTGCTGGAAGTGGCCGAGCATTACATGCACTTTAGCGGCATTAGTCCGATCAATCAGCAGGTCCGTGATTTGATTGCCGTGTTGCAGCCGGAACTACAACGGCGTGGCATCGAACTGCCGTTGTATTGGGGGAATCGCAATTGGACACCGCTGCTCACGGACACGCTTCAAGAGATGACGAGCAAGGGGGTGAAGCGGGCGTTGGCGTTTGTGCTCGCGGCTTACAGTTCGTATTCGAGCTGTCGCCAGTATCGCGAGAACCTTGAAGCCGCTCGGCAAGCGGCGGGGGAGAACGCTCCGCATATCGACAAAGTTCGAGTGTTTTACAATCACCCGGACTTCGTTGAGGCGAACGTCGATCGAATTCGAGCGGCCTTCGAGCAACTTCCCGCCGATGACCGTGACACAGCTCACATCGCTTTCACGGCTCACAGCATCCCGATGATCATGGCCGACAACTGCCAGTACGCAGCGCAGTTGACCGAAACCGGGCGGCTGATTGCCGAACGGCTTGACATCCCGGCGTCGCGCTGGCGGCTGGTTTACCAAAGCCGAAGCGGACGTCCAACTGATCCGTGGCTCGAGCCGGATATCCTCGATCATCTGCAATCGCTGAAGGATCAGTCGGTATCGCAGGTCGTGATCGCTCCGATCGGTTTTCTGTCGGATCACATCGAGGTACTGTTTGATCTCGATGATGAAGCGGCTCAGAAGGCGAAGGAACTCGGCCTGCGCATGGTCCGAGCGGGGACAGTCGGAACGCATCCGAAGTTCGTGTCGATGCTCGGCGAACTGATCGCCGAGCGGTTGGCGGACGCCGACGGTGATTCTGGTTACTGCCCAAATCGCCGCGCGATCGGCCACTTCGGCCCCAATCACGACGTTTGTCCGACCGATTGCTGCGCGTATCCGATCCGTCGGGGCTAATTGTCGCGGTGAACGCTCCAAACCGTTCGTTGGCCCGTGACTTCGTGTGGATTTTCCATGAAGAAACGACACCGCTTGATTCAAAGCGGGGGGCGGGTGATAATCCCGCGTTTTTAGCGACCGCCGGACGCGGTCGGAACGGGATTTCAGCCAGAAATTGCTCAGGGATGAGGTGCTTAAACGGTCTAGCACTCGCGGGTTAGATCGAAGCCACACCGCCAGACATGCCGCGATGGGTGATCGTCGATGCTGAAGAAGACTGAACTCGCCGAGTACAAAACACTGCTCATCAACCTTCAGGCTCGTCTTCGCGGAGACGTCCAGCACTTGGCGGACGGGGCGCTGAATCGTGGCGACGGTGACGGCGATTCCAAAAGCCCGACGCACATCGCGGAACTCGGCACCGACAATTACGAACAAGACTTTTCGCTGCGGTTCGTCGAGAACGAACAAGAGATCCTCGAACAAATCGGACTGGCGTTGAAGAAAATCGACGCGGGGACGTATGGTCTGTGCGAGAAGTGCCTCGAAGATGGAAAACCTCCGGCCAAGGCCGTCATTGTGAAGGAACGGCTGAAGGCGATCCCGTTTTGCAAAGTCTGTATCCACTGTGCCGAGCAACAGAAGACTCGCAAGTGGCGACGTTAATTTGATTGTGGCACGACGCTCCGCGTCGTGATTTGCATAGAAACCCGCTCGCTGTGCCCCGTTTGATTGGGTCAGGTCGCAAGGACGCGATCACAGCGAGCGGCTCAAGGGACTAACATGGATGCGTCTCAACTCACTCTCGCAACGTCGAGCCCCTTTGCGTGGCGACGCTTGTTGTTCATCCTGCCGATGACTTGTGTTTGTCTGTGGTGGGATTTGTATTCCAAGTCGTCAATCTTCTCGCAACTTGGCTTCCCTGGTCGGCAAGGACCGATCCATCGTTGGCTTGGAAAACTCTCGACGTTCTCGCTCTACACCAGCTTCAACGAAGGGGCGTTGTGGGGCGTCGGACAGGGACTGGCTTGGTTGTTCGCGGCACTCAGCGTCGTGGCGGTGTTCGTCATCTTGTTCGTGTTACTGAAGACATCGGCAGGCCGGAGCAATTGGCTGACGTTCGCGCTCTGTTTGGTGCTCGGCGGAACGCTCGGAAACTTGTATGACCGCTTGGGCTGGCACGGTTGCATCAACGCCGAGACCGGCAAGCCGTATCTCGCGGTGCGGGACTTCTTGCTGTTTACGTTCGGCACGTATTCGTGGCCGGTGTTCAACTACGCCGACGTCTTTCTGGTGACCGGAACTGGCATGTTGGTCGCATACTCGTTCTGGTCCGAACGGCAGGCGGCGAAGCAAGCTGTTGCCCCGGGGAACGGCGCTCAGCCGGCGTGATTGAGGGACGGTGCGTCGTTCATGAGACTGATGGGAAGAATGAGAATGATGTGATTTATGAGAATCAGTCACCGGCTACAAATTTCATGATTCCCATACTTCTCATCATTCCCATTACCCGCGCGTTTGACGTCTCAACTTCAACCCCACTCCCGCTTCATTCACCGGCAAATCACCACGTACCGACGTACGGCTTCGGTCATCCCAAGTTCCAGTGCATCGGCAATCAGTGCGTGACCGATCGAAACCTCTTCCACATGCGGCACGTTGCTCAAAAACGGGCCGAGGTTGTCGAGGTTCAGATCGTGTCCCGCGTTGACTCCGAGGCCAGCGCGCCGAGCGGCTTCCGCTGACGCCGCATACTGAGCGAGTGATGTTGCCTGATCGAGCGTCGCGAATGAGGTCGCATACGGTTCCGTATAAAGCTCGATGCGATGCGCTCCGGTCGCCGGGACCAACGGCATCAATTCCGGAGCCGGGTCCATGAAGATCGAAACTCGAATCCCCGCAGCGGCAAGCGGCGGAACGACACGCTGCAACAAATCGGCTTGAGTGACAACGTCCCAACCATGATCCGAAGTTTTTTGATCGGGCGCGTCGGGCACGAGCGTGCATTGCTCCGGTCGGACTTCAAGCACGAGCCGCAAAAATTCGTCCGTCGGATAACCTTCGATGTTGAACTCGACATTCAATTCACGAGTCAATTTCCGCAAAGCGTAAACGTCGCTCGGTCGAGTATGCCGCTCATCGGGCCGTGGATGCACGGTGAGCCCCGCCGCTCCCGCCGCGACACACAGACGAGCGAAGTGGATAACGTCTGGGATTCCGTTGTCGCGCGTGTTACGCAGTAAAGCGATTTTGTTCAAATTCGCACTGAATGCAGTCATGGCTGTTGTTCCGAGGAAATCTGAAACGTTGAGTGATTGTGAAAGTCTAATCGTCAGCGGCTGACGAAGTCGTGAGTCTCAGTGATCTTGCCAACTCAACATCAGAAACTCTTCCTGTTTCATCCGCAGTCCGGCCTTGCCATCCGCAGGAACTCTTCCGGAACAATCTTCCTCCGGATGGAAAGGCCGGACTGCGGATGGAAC
>JAYUFI010000903.1:0-3616 GCA_043738805.1 Planctomycetaceae bacterium
ATCAATGGGTGCGTCGCTCTTGCGCGGCAGGCGGAGCCGTCTGTTTTGCCGAAACTCCTTGGGACGCTTGCCAAGCTCAATTGGGCCAGGCTCACCGAATCACAACAACTCGGCCTGCTGCGGGCCTACCAACTGGCGTTCATCCGGCTCGGCAATCCCGACACGGAGACGTGCGCCGCGCTGGCGAAGAAGTTTGACGATCTGTTCCCGCAGAAGTCGGACTTCGTCAACCGCGAGCTGTCGATCCTGATGATTCACTTCCAGTCGCCGGGAGCCGTCAAAAAAATCGTGCCGCTGCTGGCGCAAGAGTCGTGGCGGACGCGTCCCGCGTCCGATTCCGACGCTGGAAGCGTCGGCCACGATCTCCTCAGCCGCAACAAAGGCTACGGCGGAGTCTTCGCCGCGATGCTCGCCAACCAGCCGGATCAGCAGCAGTACCATTACGCCTTCGTCCTGCGGAACCTGAAGACCGGCTGGACGCTCGACGACCGCAAGACGTACTTCGCGTGGTTCGAGAAAGCTCGCACCTGGAGCGGCGGAGCCAGCTATCAAAAATTCCTGACCAACATCGACCGCGACGCCTTCGCCAACAGCACCGACGCCGAACGCCTCGCCATCGAAGCCCTCGGCATCCGCAAACCCTACGTCATCCCCGAACTCCCGAAAGCCAATGGCCCCGGCAAGGATTATTCGGTGGCCGATGTCCTCACGCTCGCGACCGACAAGCTCACCGCTCGCGACTTCAAGAACGGCGAGAAGATTTACAAAGCCGCCCGCTGCGTCGTCTGCCACCGCTTCGGCGGCGACGGCGGATCGACCGGCCCCGACCTCACCCAACTCGCCGGCCGTTTCAACTTGAAAGACCTCACCGACGCCATCGTCGATCCCAGCAAAGTCATCTCCGACCAATACAAAGCCTCGACCATCGAAACGAAGGAAGGCAAAGTCATCACCGGCCGCATCGTGAGCGAATCGAAAGACTCGATCACAATCGTCGTCGATCCCGAAAACGCCACGAAGACCGTCGAGGTCAAAAAGTCCGACATCGAAACCAACGAACCGTCGAAGGTCTCACTGATGCCGAAGGACTTGCTCAAGACGCTCAACGAAGACGAAGTCCGCGACCTGCTGGCGTACTTGCTGTCACGAGGCAATCCCAACGACGCGATGTTTCGAAAGTGAGATCAATTCACCTTTTCAAAGCGGAGCGTTTCTGAGCATGATGCCTGTTGAGCCTCCAGTCAGCAGGCTTTCAAAAAGGACCAAGCCATGAAAGTTGTCGTTCGCCTTTCGGCAACCGAAGAGATCAAAGCGATTCCGATCTTGTTGCGTCATTCATCCGGTTCCATTGTGGCAGATCGGACGTATTTGATCAGCGAGGCTGCGGCCAGGGCGTTGCGCGCCGCTGGCGTTCGCTTCTCGGAATTGAGCCGTGAGTCGCAAGAGCCGGTATTCGAGGGAGCGATCGCCTGTGAAAGAATATGACCTCTACCTTCCGTTGACCGACAACGAAGGAGAGCCTTTCGCGGCTCGCATGTTTCGATCGGTCCAAAATGAACTGCTGTCACAGTTCGGCGGAGTGACGTTCTTTCCGCAACCCAACGAAGGACTTTGGCAAAGCGGAGGTGTGACCTACCACGACGACATCGTCATTTATCGCGTCATCACGCCGCATACAGGCAAAGCCCGCAGGTTTTTCCGAGCGTTCAAGGAGAAGCTTTTGAAAGACTTCGGTCAGCTTGATCTATTGATTGTCGAACGAGACGTCGAAACGATTTAGTCCGATGAACCTCAATACCCCGCCGGTCGTCCCCCTTTGCGGAAGTCGCTGGCGGCGCGGAGGCCGTCGGGGGAGCGAGAGACGGCTTGGCAACTGGCACTGGCGGTGAGTTTGTGCGTCGTGTGACCGAACGTTTTCAGTGGGTCTTGTAGCGAGTCGAACAGTCGCGGCTCGAGGTCGAGCACGTCGGGCAACCATTGATGATGGAGCCGAGCGGCTTTCACAGCGACAGCAGGCGTTTGATTTCGTCGAGTCAGATTCAGGAGGACTTGAGTCGTCGCCGTGATGATGCGCGGTCCGCCGGCGGCACCGATGACGAAGACTGCTTTGCCATCTTTGACGATGATCGTCGGTGTCATGCTAGAGAGCGGTTTCTTGCGCGGAGCGATCGCGTTTGCTCGGCTTTGTGTCAAACCAAATGCGTTCGGTTGTCCGGGGACGGCGGCGAAGTCGTCCATCTCGTTGTTCAACAGGATGCCGAATTTTGGCTCGACGATCCAACTGCCGTATTCGGTGTTGATTGTTTCGGTGCAGGCGACAGCGTTGCCGTCGCGGTCGATGATCGAAAAGTGAGTCGTGCCGGAATCGTTGACCGGCTCGAAGCGACCGTAACTTTTCGTCGGTCGCGTGTGCTGCAAATCAATGCGCGAAGCCAGTTCGCGAGCATGTTCGCGGCTGATCAACCGCTTCGTCAGAACATCGACAAAGTCCGCATCGCCGAGGAACTCCGCGCGATCAGCGAACGCATGTTTGAAGGCTTCGGTCAAACGATGCGCGAACTCCGGGCTGTCGGCCTTGAGCTTGTCGATCGACTTCGTCGGATCGCGTGCATCGAGTTCTTCGAGGATTTGCAGAGTTGTGAGCAGCGCGATGCCGCCGCTCGATGGAGGAGGCATCGTGACGATGTCATAGCCGTGATACTTCAACGTCAAAGGTTCGCGCTGAACCGGTCGCATGTCGCGCAGATCAGCGGTGGTGAGCAGTCCGCCGTGTTGTTGATTCACGTCGGTCAACGCATTGGCAACAGGACCGGAGTAGAAACCCGCCGCTCCGCGTACGGCGATTTGTTCGAGCGCCGGAAGCTGCGGTGAGGTGACGTTGTCGCCTCGTTTCACAGACTGACCGTTGTTGAGATACGACTTGTGAAACACGTCGAACTGCGAGCGAAACTCTTTGGGCAAGCTCTGCCACTTTTTCTGCGCCGCTCGTTGCGTCGTCACAAAATGCGAATCCGCCGGAACACCTTCGCGGGCCAATCGAATTGCCGGTGCGAGAACATCAGCAATCGGCAGCCGACCATATTTTTCGACGGCCTGACACAAGCCCGCGACATGTCCGGGAACGGCTGCGGCCAACGGGCCGCGCACGCTGCGCATCGGTAAACCTTTGGTTACATCGGCTGACTGTTTTGCATCGGCGGCGAACATGTCGGCGGTCGCTTTGAGCGGTGCTCGCTCGCGGTAATCGAGCACGATCGAACGCTGTTCTTTCGCGTTCCAAATCACCATGAAGCCGCCGCCGCCAAGCCCAGAACTTGCCGGACGTAAAACGGACAACGCGAAACCGACGGCTGCCGCTGCATCGACGACATTGCCCCCTTTTCGCAGAATCTCGACGCCCACTTCGCTGGCGAGCGGATGATCGGCGGCAACGGCAGCTTGTTCGTAAACGGCGGATGAGTCGGCGGTCTGAGAATCAGCAGGCTCATCGGCAGAGCAGTTCGTCGTGTTGAAAAGCAAACTGAAGAGGATGACGAGCAACAGCGTGGCGATGTGGCCAGATTTGAGATCAGAGATTTGAGATTTCAAATCTGGCATCCTTCGTGACTTCATGACA
>JAYUFI010000904.1:0-1315 GCA_043738805.1 Planctomycetaceae bacterium
CGATCTTCAGAAACTCCGCGTAGCGGCTCCGGTAGCCGGGACTGTGAAACACCGCGTAGGCGTAGTGGAAGATGTCTTCGGGCGTCAGGCCGGCGGGCAGGCCGTGCGCGCCTTTCTGCTTGAGCTGCAACGACGCGGCCAGAGCTTTGAGAAATGGTGCGGTAAAATTCGGACGCTGATTCTGCGAGTGCGCGGAACCGATGCTCTTGCTGCCCAAATCGAAACTCAACGAGTGCTCGTAGAGGTAAAGTGGGAACAGGGAGTTGATGTCGTAGGCAGCACAAGATTTGTGGCCGCAAAGATTGCTCGTCGCGAGCACGTCCCATTTCTCTTGAGTTTGCCGTGTTGCAATCAGGCCGAGGTTTGGCCCGCTCAGCATGTGCTTCATCACCTTTTCTGCCGGGCGACTCGTTAGGTTCGGTTCGTAGTAGAGCCATCGAACGTCCATCGGCCTGTAAAGGCAGCGGCGGATATTCGCTTCGGAAAACTTCGTCGCGAGACGGCGTGCCTCGATGTCGTAGCTCGACGACGCGACGACCTGATACTGCTCACGGAACTGAGCATCGAGCTTCGGCCCGTAAAACTGACGCATCCGCTGGCCGAGAACATCTTTCTCGAAGTCAAAGAACAAGTCGTCGCGGTCCGTCTTTAGTCCGTTCTGCCAAACGGCGAATGCATCACTGATGCTCCATCCAGACCGATATTCTTCGTCGCTCGAAAAATCTTTCGGGACGAAAAAGAAGTTCTCAGGCAGTGGGTTCAGTGTGAGCCAACGAATCGGCGTGCCTTCGCCGGTTAGTTGCTTGGTTTTGGTCTCGCGACTGCCCCAGCAATCAGCGTAGGCGACCACGGTCGGCTTGGCGTTTGGCGCTCGGCAGAGAAGTCCGATGGCAACGCCAACGGTGATGTCGAAGACGTTTTCATCGGGAGTTCCGTCCGGGGCTTTCTCCTTCTTCTTCGAGCTTCCATGTAGATTCGTAATCCGAACTAACGGGAATCTCTGCTGGAGGCGCTGGCGCATTCGGCGATGAGTCAGACCGTCGAGAAACGCGTTGTTGGTAATCATTCCATGAACGCCAACGCCCGCCGTGTTGAGTTGAGACTCCGAGAAGCGGACGAACTTAATGAAGTCGTCGTCGAGATTGATTTTCTTGTCGTCCAGGTCGCGCTTGTAGTCTTCCAGCAAGCCGAGGATGAACGGGTTTTTGTTGAGCATCCCGAAGTTGGAATACGGCGGGTTGCCGATGACGACGGTGAAGCGCTTATACCATTTGATTTCGTTCACGGCGGCGGCTTCGTGGGCGAGGGCGTCGAA